>JAZODH010000040.1:0-32858 GCA_045596925.1 Eubacteriales bacterium | reverse complement strand
CAGAAAGACACACCCTCTCAGATACATGGATTACGTAGAAAAATATTCGCAGGAATATTCCGTTCCACAGTCGGTTATCTTGGCAGTAATGAAATGCGAGAGTGATTTTGAAAGCAACGCGGTCTCAAAAGCGGGCGCGGTGGGACTTATGCAGATGATGCCCGACACCTTTGTCTGGTTAAGCCGCGACAAATTGGGCGAAAATCACGGTGCGGGTATGCTCTACGACCCCGAAACGAATATCAAATACGGAACCTACTACCTTTCTTATCTCTATCTTGAATTCGGTCGTTGGGAAACGGTATATGCGGCATACAACTGCGGTCCGAACAAGGTAAAGGAATGGCAGAGCGACACCGAATACGCCGACGAAAACGGATTTTTAAAGAAGATCCCCATAAGTGAAACGAAAAGTTATGTCTCAAAGGTCAAGAAGGCCGAGGCGCTTTATAAAAAATTATATTTTACAGAAGGAGAATAAACATGAAAGACGCAAAACAGCTGAAAGAAGAGCTTCTTTACACAAAGAAGACGGTTTACGAGGCGCTTGGCGACGACGAAGTTGCAAAGGCATACGATTACGCGGAGGGCTACAAGAGCTACCTTGATTCCTCCAAGACCGAACGCGAGGCGGTCGACACCTCTGTCGCTATGCTGGAGGCAAAGGGCTTCCGTCCTTACGCTCTGGGCGACAAGGTAAAAGCAGGCGACAAGCTTTATTACAACAACAGAGGAAAGAGCCTTTACGCCTTCACCATCGGCACAGAGTCCCTTGAAAAGGGTATCCGCGTGCTCGCATCCCACATCGACTCTCCTCGTCTTGATTTTAAGCCCTGCCCCGTTTACGAGGACTGCGGCATCGGATTCTTTAAGACTCATTACTACGGCGGTATCAAGAAGTACCAGTGGACAACGATCCCGCTTGCTATTCACGGTGTTATCGGCACAAAGAGCGGTGAGACTATCAAGGTCTGCATCGGCGAAGATGACAACGATCCCATTTTCTATATCAACGACATTCTTCCTCATCTCGGTCAGGAGCTTGCAAAGAAGCCTCTGGGCGAGGCTATTGAGGGCGAGATGCTGAACCTGTTTGCAGGCAGCCGTCCCTTCAGCGGCGAGTACGGCGCTGATTCCGTAAAGCTCAACATTCTTGCGATTCTCAACGAAAAGTACGGAATTACCGAGGTTGATCTGATGTCTGCCGAGCTTTGCGCTGTACCTGCGGCAAAGGCAAGAGATATCGGTCTTGACCGCGCAGCTGTCGGCTCTTACGGTCACGATGACAGAGTTTGCGCTTATCCTTCTCTTACCGCTATGGCTGACGTTGACAGCGCTCACACTGTTATGTGCGTTCTTGCCGACAAGGAGGAGATCGGCTCCGAGGGCAACAGCGGTATGCAGAGCGAGATCTTCCGCGACATTATCGTTGAGCTTTCCAAGGTTCTGGGTGCTGATGAGGCTATCGTTCGCCGCAACTCCATGTGCCTCTCCGCTGACGTTTCCGCGGCTTACGATCCCAACTTCAAGGGCGTTTTCGAAAAGAGAAATAACCCCGAGCTTTCCTGCGGCGTAGTGCTTCTTAAGTACACGGGTGCAAGAGGAAAGTCCGGCACAAGCGATGCAAGCTCCGAATATATGTCCTACCTGCGCTCCATTATGGATAAGGAAGGTATCGTTTGGCAGTCAGGTGAGCTTGGCAAGATCGACGCCGGCGGAGGAGGAACCGTTGCAAAGTTCATCGCTAACCTCAATATCGACACCATCGACGTGGGTGTTCCCGTAATCGCAATGCACGCTCCCTACGAGCTTATCTCCAAGGTAGACCTTTACGAAACCTACAAGGCTTTCAAGGTTTTTGCAACAGCATAAAATATGCTCGACAAGCTAAAAGACACAGAACAAAAATATATCGGTATCGAGGACAGTCTTGCCGATCCCGACATTATGAGCCGACAAGGCGAATACGCCGCGCTCATGAAGGAATACAAGGCTCTCACGCCAATCGTTGATAAATACCGACAGTACCGCGCGACAAAAAACAACATCGAGGGTATAAATCAGATGCTCGAAGGCGAGCTTGACCGCGAAATGCGGGAGCTTGCCTCCGAGGAGTTAAAGGCGGCAAAGGAGGAGCTGACAGCTCTTGAAGAGGAGTTAAAGGTCCTTCTTCTGCCCCGAGACCCCAACGATGACAAGAACGTTATCGTTGAGATACGTGCAGGTGCAGGCGGTGAGGAAGCGGCGCTTTTTGCGAGCGTTCTTTATCGAATGTACGGTATGTTCTCGGACAGTGAGGGCTTCAAGATGTCCGTTATGAACTCAAACCCCACCGAGCTTGGGGGCTTCCGTCAGATAGCCTTCAACGTAGAGGGGGACGGTGCATATTCCCGCTTCAAGTTTGAGAGCGGGGTTCATCGAGTGCAAAGAGTTCCCGAGACCGAGACCCAGGGACGTATACATACGTCAACGGTTACGGTCGCGGTTCTTCCCGAGGCCGAGGAGGTCGAGATCGAGATCAATCCCGCAGACCTTAAATTTGAGACCTGCAAATCAAGCGGTGCGGGCGGTCAGCACATAAACAAGACCGAATCCGCCGTGAGGATTCTGCATATTCCTACGGGAACCGTGGTCGAATGTCAGGAAGAGAGAAGCCAGTTCAAAAACCGCGACAAGGCCATGAAAATGCTCCGCGCGATTCTTTACGACAGAAAACAGCGAGAGCAATCGGACAAGATCGCGCAGGACAGACGCGACCAGGTAGGTACGGGCGACAGAAGCGAAAAGATCCGTACCTACAACTACCCTCAAAGCCGAGTTACAGACCACAGGATCAAAATGACAATACATTCTCTTGACGATTTCCTCAACGGAAATATAGGAGAGATGATCGATGCGCTTGCCACCGCCGAAGCGGCGGAAAAGCTGAAAGGCGAGCAGGCGTAAAAAAAGTGTAAAAGAAAGGAAGTTTTTCTTTTGGAAACGAAAATAGTCACAATAACCGAATTGAATAACGACGCAAAAGAAAAGCTTCGCCAAGCCGCCGCGATACTTTCCTCAGGCGGACTTGTGGTCATGCCTACCGAGACCGTGTACGGTCTCGGTGGCGATGCCACCAGCGCTGACGCGGCAAACAAAATATACGAGGCAAAGGGACGTCCTTCAAACAACCCGCTCATAATACATATTGCCGAGCCGAAGGACGCCGAAAAATATTGCTATACTTCC
The DNA here is from genome assembly GCA_045596925.1 of Eubacteriales bacterium. Lineage (GTDB taxonomy): Bacteria > Bacillota > Clostridia > Oscillospirales > CAG-272 > SIG710. The sequence continues at coordinate 29,630 of JAZODH010000040.1, read as the reverse complement.
CCTATATACTACAAGCTGGCGCAGGCATTTATGCCCGGCCCGCTGACAGTTATCATGCAAAAAAAGGACACAGTCCCCATGTCGGTTACGGGCGGACTTGACACAGTGGCAGTCAGATGCCCCTCTCACCCCGTGGCAAACGCACTGATAAGAGCGTTTGGAAGGCCTATTGCAGCACCGTCCGCAAACATTTCGGGCAGACCCTCGCCCACCTGTGCAAAGTACGTAATAGAAGATCTTTGCGGCCACGTTGACATGATAATCGACGGAGGTCAGTGCGAGATCGGACTTGAATCCACCATTGTAAAAATTGACGGAGACACGTTGACGCTGCTCCGCCCCGGCGCGGTCAATTACGATGCGCTGACTATGGTCTGCGAGAAGGTGGAGATCGCGGACGCCGTGACTGACAAATTAAAAGAGGGCGACACCGTGCTCTCCCCGGGCATGATGTACCGCCACTATTCTCCCAAAACTCCCGTTGTTCTCCTGGACGGTGACGAAAGCACTTTTATTGAATTTATCCGCTCCGAGCAGAAAAGAACGGACGTAAAATGCGCCGTTATATGCTATGACGGCGAAGAAAAGCTCATCGGCGAGAAAAACGTCATCACCATAGGTGAAAAAGACGACCTTGTGTCCCACGGAAAGCACATTTTCACCGCTTTGCGTGAAGCTGACACCTTCGGTGCTCAGATAATATACGCACATTTACCCCCGAAAGAAGGACTCGGACTTGCTCTTTACAACAGAATGATAAGAGCGGCGGCACACACGGTCAAAAAAATATAAGATCCTTTTGAATACAAGCAATTTTGCATCAAGATAAAAACGTCAAGGAAGAAAGGCACCCAAAATGGCAAAGAAAAGAAAAGTTGATAATGCACCAAGTGAAATAATCTATTCCGAGCCTACGCTCCAGCCCATAACCGAAACCATAGAGAAAAACTATATGCCCTACGTTATGAGCGTTATCATATCGAGAGCTATTCCCGAGATCGACGGCTTCAAGCCCTCGCACCGCAAGCTCCTTTACACCATGTACTCAATGGGTCTGCTTCGCGGGGACAGAACGAAAAGCGCAAACATCGTAGGTCAGACAATGAAGCTGAACCCCCACGGTGATGCGTCTATATACGAGACTCTCGTCCGTCTCACCCGCGACAACGGCGCTCTGCTTCATCCTTTCGTTGACTCAAAGGGGAACTTTGGCAAACAGTACAGCACCGAAATGCAGTACGCGGCGGCGCGATACACCGAATGCTGTCTTGAAAAATTCAGCGCGGAGCTTTTCTGTGGCATTGACAAAAATGCCGTCGACATGATCGACAACTATGACGGCACCATGAAGGAGCCGTCCTTGCTTCCTACTACCTTCCCCAACGTCATCGTATCCCCCAACATGGGTATCGCGGTAGGTATGGCGTCAAACATCTGTTCCTTCAATCTGGCAGAGGTCTGTGACGGTACTATCGCACTTCTCAAAAATCCCAGAACAAAGACGGAAAAGATAATGGAGCTGATAAAAGCCCCCGATTTCTCGGGCGGCGGTCAGATAATATACAACGAGCAGCAAATGCGCGAGGTGTACGAAACGGGTCAAGGCTCTATTATCATTCGCGCTGTATACAAATACGACAAGGCAAATCATTGCATCGATATTCTGCAGATACCCTATTCTACAACCATCGAGCAGATAATCAAGCGTCTGACAGAGCTTGTAAAAGAAGGCAAGATGAAGGAGATCACCGATTTCCGAGACGAGATCGACATCTCGGGTTTCAAGCTGACGATCGACCTTGCCCGCAGTGCCGATCCCGAAAAGGTCATGGCAAAGCTCTTCAAGTCCACCCCTCTCGAGGACAGCTTCAAGTGCAATTTTAACATCCTCGTGAACGGCACACCCCGTCAGATGGGTATCGTTGAGATTCTTTCCGAGTGGATAGCGTTCAGAATGGGCTGTGTCCGCCGTGAGCTTACCTTTGATCTGGAGAAAAAGCAGGCAAAGCTTCACCTGCTCATGGGTCTGGGAAAGCTTCTTCTTGACATCGACAAGGCTATTCGCATAATTCGACAGACGGAAAAAGAAGAAGACGTTATCCCCAACCTTATGGATGGCTTCTCCATTGATAAAATTCAGGCTGAATACATCGCGGAGATCAAGCTCCGCAACCTCAACCGCGAGTACATTCTCAACAGGATCAAGGAGATCGAAAATCTCCAGGCGGAGATCGCAAACCTTGAGGAGATCCTCGGCGATGAGCTGAAGATCAAAAATTACATCATCGAACAGCTCAAGGAAATCAAGAAAAAGTACGGCAAGCCCCGTCTCACCGAGATAGTTCACGCGGACAGCATCGAAGAATACGAGCCCGAGGAGCAAGTCGAAAACTACAATGTCAAGCTCATTATGTCAAAGGAGGGCTATTTCAAGAAGATCACCCTGCTCTCCCTGCGCGGAAACGACGAGCAGAAGTTCAAGGAAGGTGACTCCCTTGCCTTTGACATCGACACGGACAATATAAGCGAGCTTGTTTTCTTTACAAACAAGTGCCAAGTATATCGCGCGAGTGTAAATGATTTTGACTGCACCAAAGCGTCGGCTTTGGGTGACTTTATTCCTGCAAAGCTTGGAATGGACACCGATGAAAAGCCCATATTCGTTAAAGTTCAGAACGACTATCCCGAGGACAAGAACTTTGTCTTTATTTTCGAAAACGGCAAGGGCGTGCGCGTGCCCGTTTCGGCTTACGCTACCAAGGGCAACCGCAAAAAGCTCATAAACGCGTATTCCGATGTTTCGCCTATCGTCGGCGTATTCTACGAGGACGAGCCTATTGAGCTTCTTCTCGTTTCCGACGACAAAAAAGCGCTGATAGTCAAGTCCTCCTTGCTTCCCGTTAAGACCACCCGAAACGCTCAGGGCGTTACCGTATTCTCTCTCAAGAAAAAGAGTAATCTGATCGGTGCAAAGGTGGCAAACGAGGAGGAATTTCCCTCAAAGGGCTATAAAAAGCTGAAGATACCCGCAACGGGTGTTTCCCTGCCTCCGAGATGCAAAATCTCCTTTTAAATAACGTTTGTGCCGTCAAAAAGCCGAAAAATATGAACAGAAATGAAATTATTCGACAATTTATTTGACAAATCGCTTGTAATTTGTTATAATTCATATGTATGCGGCGAAGTTTTGCTTTCGCCAATCTGTCCCCGAAAGAGGTAAAGATCATGAAAAAAAGAATCGTTTTGATAATTTCTGTTGCGCTGGCGGCGCTGATCGCTCTCAGCGTTATTGCAACTGCGGCTTATGACAGCACGTCCGACCCCATCATTTCGCTGTCTTATCTTACAAAGTACGTTGAGGAGGCACTCAAGCCCATCAACGAAAAGATCGCTGCTATCACAGGCGGCGAAGGCGACGGAACGACTGCGCCTTCAACTGCAGACGCTTTCACCGTTATCGAGTTGAAGCCCGGTCAGGAGCTTCAGTGCACGGCAGCGACCGAGCTTATCCTTCGCTCCGGCTCTGCCGTTATCGTATCCCCTTTTGACAACCAGGGACTTTGCGACATGACTGCGGGTGTTGACCTTCAGGGCGGTGTCGCCGTTCCTCGCAACCATTGCCTTCTCATCCCCCGCGGAAATGACGGCAGAGGTATAAAAATCACAGGCAGCGGAACTGCTTATGTAATGGTAGGAGGTGCTTATAAAATTGTCGGATAAGAAAAGAAAACTGTTTGTCCGGGTCATGTGCTGGATTCTTGCTGTAGTCATGGTTCTGGGCGGTGCGACGCTTGCAATTTCTATGCTGATAAGCAATGTTGCGGCAGAGCAAATTGAATATAATCTTTCAGATTATGACTTCTCATCGACCGATGGCGATACCTATATCGCCGTCGGTTTAATGTATGGGTCAAGTGTGACGGTAGGCTTTGAAATAAAAGCACCTTACGGCTTTGTCGTCGGCAAAACTCAGATCCAGAAGGACATTCGTTCTTTTGAAAGCGTCTACGTTATCGAGGATACTATCGCCGCGGCAGTCCTTGACGGCAACCTTTCAAAATCTGCCATGACCTACAGTCTCACAAGCAATGCAAACGCGGCCGTCATCGGCGGGTATCATCTCGAACTTGCTCATTCCACAGGCAATATGCTTCCCCTTTCTACTCTTGTATCGCTTGTAAACGACAGCCTGCAGGACGGAGATCTTTACGCTATTCCCGCGATTAACGGCGACCAATATCGTGTCAGGATCGGAAATTATAAAACTGCTGACGCGGCAAACGCAGCATACGATTCCTACAAAAATTCCTTTACGGACTTCACCGTTTCGGTGGTATCTCCCTCCCAGACCTGCACGTCTGTTGTAAATCCTCAGACGGACAAGATCCTCTTTGAGTATGAGTCCGGCGACACAGGTTCAAATATCGGTTTTTCTGCGCTTCAAGGAGATGAGTTCATTTCCTACATTCAGACCCCCGCAGATAATCTTTACGGCGGTGTTATGTGCTTCATACCGCAGTATACAGACGGTGCAAACGGCGTTAAGCTTATAAATCTTCTCGATCTTGAAAGCTATGTTGAGGGAGTAATCCCCTATGAAATAAGTAACTCCTGGCATCTTGAGGTTTTGAGGACCTTTGCATTGGCGGCGCGCTCTTATGCTCTTTCAAATTACAATAAGCGCTTTGCAACATACGGCTGCGACCTTGTTTGCACAGCATCCGACCAGGTTTACAAAGGTCATTTGCGTGTAAATGATGCGGTCAAAGAAGCGGTAAGATCCACCGCGGGACTCGTTATAAGCTACAACGGAGAGATCTGCGGCTCGTACTATTCCTCAAGTGTTGGCGGTTCTACCGTTTCCAGCCAATACGTTTGGGGAAGCGAAAGAGGCTACCTTACCCACGTGGCAACTCCTTGGGAGAGATATTCCGAGTATAACAAGGGACTCTGGCGCACGGAAGTGAGCGGCAAGGAGCTTTGCGATACCCTTCGCAGAAAGGGCTACACCGAGGTCTCGGGTGCTATTGCATCTATCAGCTACACTATGGCAGATGATGATTCGGGTTACGTTCACACCATGACCTTTACCGATACTAACGGCCAATCGGTCACTTTGAAGCGCTCGGACATTATTCGTACAGTTCTTTCGTCCTACGTTAACTCTGCAAATTTTGTCGTGGGCAAAGGTACTCTTGAGTTTACATACGACAACGTCGTTTCCGTTGAAGCAGAAGCAAAATACATCGTTGATGCCCCCAAGCCCGAGGAAACAAAACCCGGATACGTGCCCATGACGGGCAATCGCACGGAAGATCCTATACTTGTTCCCAATATGTCCATTATCACGGGAGACGGAACGATAAACGAGGAATCGCTTCAGGTCACCTACGTGCTTACCTCTACGGGACGTAAGGTTATAATGAGCGGATACGTGGCAACGGCCGATGACACCGAGGAAGGAGCTGTCGAATTTACAACACAGGTCCCCACGCTGAGCGGATACGTTCACAACAACGATAATTCGGGTGATAACACATCCGACGAAAACACGGACGGAGACACCTCAGGCAATACAGGTGTTACGACCACACCCATTATCGGCAACAGGTACGTTGTTGTTTCCGAATACCCCAATGTTAAAATAACCACATATCTTGAAAGGGTCACCGAAACTATCACAGCATCTGCTGCAGGAAATTTCATCTTTGCAGGCAGAGGTTGGGGTCACGGTGTGGGTCTCAGCCAGTATGGCGCAAAGGATCTGGCTGATGCGGGCGTTAAGGCAGAGGATATTATTGCAATATATCTTGCCGACACGGAGATCGTTCCCTATTTCACCATTGCAAATCAGTAAAATTAAAAAGCGATGCACTTTTGTGCATCGCTTTTCGATTTTAGAAAAAGGACAGCTGATCTGTGTCGTTTAATCCTTCGGTGGCACCGTTGCGCTTGAGCAGGTCGGCAAGACCTTGGGATACCTTGGCGCGTATCCTCAGATCCTCGATCGAGGTGAAAATATCCTTTTCTCTCGCCTCAACGATAGCGACCGCCACGCTTTCACCAAGTCCGGGAATAGTAATAAACGGCAGACGAATACCACCGTCCTCGGGCTTGAATATATTTGCGTCCGATTTGTTTACGTCAACGCTTAAGAAATTGATCCCGCGCATCTGACATTCGCGGCAAAGGAGCAGAGTACTCGCCTGCGCCTTTTCGGTAGCGGAAGCCTCTCTTCCTTTTTTTTCTATCTCTTCTATGACCATTTTAACGTAGGCAGGTCCGCGCATGACCACCTCTGCGTCAACTTCTCCGCCTGCGGCGGTGAACATTGCGCAGTAGAACATAATGGGCATGTGGACCTTGTACCAAGCAAGACGGATAGCCGACATAACGTATGCGGCGGCATGGGCTTTGGGGAACATGCCTTTGATCTTCTTACAGGATTCGATATACCAGTCGGGAACGCCCGTGGCGGTCATGGCTTCCTCCCATTCGGGGGTGAGGCCTTTTCCTTTTCTAACCGATTCCATTATCTTGAACGCCGTGGCGTTTTCCATACCGTAACGGATAAGGTCGAGCATGATACCGTCTCGCGTTCCGATAACCTTTGAAATGTCGCAGATGCCTTTTTTGATAAGGTCCTGAGCGTTTCCGAGCCACACGTTGGTTCCGTGAGTCAATCCCGATATCTGAAGCAAGTCCGCAAAATTTTTGGGCTTTGCGTCGATGAGAACCTGCTGAATGAATTTTGTTCCAAATTCGGGTAAGCCCAGAGTTCCGATCTTGCTGCCGATCTCCTCGGGAGTGACACCGAGAGGCTCGGTAGATTCAAAGAGCTTATACACCTCGGGATCGTTCATGGGAACGTCCAAAACGCTGGTTCCGCTGAATCGCTCGATCATCTTGTACTTGGTAGGAACATCGTGTCCTAACTCGTCAAGCTTCAGGATGGTGTCGTGCAGGTAGGAAAAAGCGTAGTGAGTAGTAAAAATATCCGAATTGGGGTCGTCTGCGGGATGCTGAACGGGAGTAAAATCGTAGATGGAATATTCCTTTGGCACAACGATGATACCGCCCGGGTGCTGTCCCGTGGTCTTTTTAACGCCTGTGATGGTGCTGATCATATGGTTGACCTCGGATAGGCTCATTTTCAGCTTCTTTTCCTCGAGATATTTTGCAACGTAACCGTATGCGGTCTTGTCTGCAAGAGTACCGAGGGTTCCTGCACGGAACACGTTTTCTTTGCCAAAAAGCTCCTCTGTGTACTTATGTACTCTTCCCTGCACTTCGCCCGAGAAATTAAGGTCGATATCGGGAGACTTGTCGCCGTAGAAGCCAAGGAATGTCTCAAAAGGAATATCGTGACCGTCGCCCACCAGCTTTGTTCCGCACTTGGGACAGTTTGCGTCGGGCAGGTCAAAGCCCGAACCGACTGTGCCGTCGGTGAAGAACTCCGAATATTGGCACTTGGGACAATAATAGTGAGGCGGCAGAGAGTTTACCTCGGAAATACCTGCCATATTCGCAACAAACGACGAGCCGACAGATCCACGCGAGCCAACAAGATAGCCTTGGCTTTCGCTGTACCAAACAAGCTTTTGGGCGATCATATAAAGCACCGCAAAGCCGTTATTGATAATTGAGGTCAGCTCTTTTTCAAGCCTCGCGCTTACTATTTCGGGAAGCGGATCGCCGTAGAGTTTTTTCGCTCTTTCCCAGCACATGTTCTGAAGATCCTCTTCCGCACCCTCCATTTTAGGGGTATATGACCCCTTGGGAATGGGACGAACCTCCTCGACCATGTCGTTTATCTTGTTGGGGTTGGTAACGACCACCTCAAAAGCCTTTTCCTTGCCGAGATATGCAAACTCTTCAAGCATTTCCTCGGTGGTGCGGTAGTAAAGACCTACGTCTCTGTCTGCGTCCTTGAATTTCAGCGATGCCAAGAGGATCTTTCTTCCGATCTCGTCTTCCTCGTTGATAAAGTGCGCGTCGCAGGTGGCGCAGACGGGTTTGCCGTACTTTTCGCCCAGCTCAACTATCTTGCGGTTCAGTTCACGCAAGCCCTCGTCGTCCTTAACACGGCCTTCCGCCACAAGAAAACGGTTGTTACAGATAGGCTGAATTTCAAGATAGTCGTTGAAGTTGACTATTGCCTCGATCTCTTCCTCGGGCGCGTTTTCAAGTATTGCATGGAACAGCTCACCCGACTCGCAGGCTGAGCCGATTATAAGTCCCTCGCGGAACTTTTCAAGCTCACTTTTGGGTATTCTCGGATTTCTCCTGAAATACTCAAGATAACTCTTTGAAATAAGTTGATAAAGGTTTTTCAGTCCCACCGAATTTTTAACAAGAATGATCTGGTGGTAGGACGGGAGCTTCAAGGGGTCGACGTTTCCCGTCATTTCCCGATTGAGCTGAGGGAAAGTGGAAAGGTCGAACTTCTTCATCTTCTCGCACATAGCAAAGTAAATGTGCGCCAGCATTTCCGCGTCATCACAAGCTCTGTGGTGATTGAAGTCACCCAAGCGGAAATATTCTGCCAGGGTATCAAGCTTGTGGTTTTTCAGCTCGCCGTTGAGAAAACGGGAGATCGCCACCGTGTCAACGTATGGATTATTAAATTCAAGCCCCGACAGAGCCGCGTAGTGACGGATAAAGCCCGTATCAAAGCTCGCATTATGCGCCATAAGCAGGCAGTTGCCCGTAAAGGCAAGGAAGCTCTCAAGCGCTTCCTTTATCTTGGGCGCATCTGCCACCATTTCGTCGGTGATTCCCGTGAGCTTTACAACCTCCTCGGGAATAGGACGCTCGGGATTGACAAAGGTGTTGAATTTATCGATGACTTCCCCGCCCTTTATCTTAACAGCGCCTATCTCGGTGATTGAGCAGTTGTGGACGGAAAGACCTGTGGTCTCAATGTCAAAAACGACTATCTCGTCACCAAAAGCGCCATCGTAATCACAGCCGAGACCGCCTTTTTCATCGTTTACAAAATAGGCTTCGAGACCGTAAATGACCTTCATGCCCTCATCCTCGGAGCAAAGCATTGCATCGGGGAAGGCCTGTACGTTTCCATGGTCCGTGATCGCCACGGCACTATGTCCCATTCGCTTGGCGGTCTTGATAATATCCTTTGCGGAGGCTATGGCATCCATGGTGGACATATTGGTGTGCATATGAAGCTCTACGCGCTTTTGCGGCGCGTTGTCAACTCTTTTTATCTCTTTGATCTTCTGTGCGCCCGCAAGCTCGATCACAAGGTCGGAAACGGGGTTTTCCTTTGACTTATATCCCATAAAAGGCATCCCCTGACCGGGCTTGACACGGCCGCGTATAGCGTAGGTACCGCCTTTTTTGAAGAGCTTTTCTATTTTTTTGTTCAACTCCTCGGGAGCGTTGAGATAAATTACGTCGATCGACGTGTAGCCGTCAAAAATTCCGAAGATGATGTTATAGTGATCCTGGCTGTTTCGAGTAGTCTCGCTTGAAAAATTGAAAACGTTTCCAACAACCGTGGTGTAGTCCATTGGCATCTTTATCCGACCGATTCCCTCGGGCTTTATTTCAAAAGCATCGCCAAAAGCCGCCTCGGGCTCGGAAATATCAAAGGTCAGATTTCCGATCTTAACGATATTTCCGTCGATTCTCGGAATTGCGTCAATATTTTTATAGAGAGTATCGACCTTTGTGAATACTACGGACTCTCCGTCCACGTTTTCGACAACAGACACCGATTCCGAGCCACCGCGGGAAACGTTTCTTATGCGTTGATCAATCTCGTTCAAGCGCTTTTCTACAGGATCGAAATAGTTATTGGTGTTTCCGCGCTCGATGGTCACATGGTAATTCGTTCCGAACTCCGAGCGGATGATGCCTTCAATTACCGCCGGGGTCTTTGCATCGTACATGAAATCCACGCCGTTCTGGAGCATGGGAATGCTTATCTTTATCTCTTTTCCGTCAAGCTCGGCTTCGTAATCGTCAAAAAAACCACGCGCGACCGTTCCTATGCGCTCGGTTTCAACAAGGATCTCCGAAAGATAGCCTTGAGAGAACAAACCACTGTCATATGTAGGCAAAAGTCGGACTAAATTGAGCTGATATGCTTCGCGGATCTCTTCCTCAATGCGGTAAAGAGTTCTTTTGTCAATTATTTTGGGAAATCTCGCCTTTATTTCAAGGAGCTTTGCGTCCTTGTCTGCTCTGACTATCGTATCCTCAGCGGTGAGAAGCAGGCGGGAGGTGCGCTCGTCCGGCTCGTATCTTTTAAGTATTTCAATCAGGGTCTTTCCTGCCATTTTCTCCTCCTGTTTAATTTAAAACCGTTATTTCCTCTTTTTAATTTCCGCGATAAGTGTAGAAACTATCTCACCTTCGGGAATCTTTCCGATGATTTCGCCTTTTGATATAAGTACAGCTTCGCCGATACCACCCGCAACGCCTATGTCCGCTTCTCTTGCCTCGCCCGGACCGTTTACAACGCAGCCCATAAGAGCGACCTTGAGCGGAACGTCCGAAAGACCCTCTGCCTTGACCGCCTCCTCAAATCTGCGGGAAAGGTCTATCAGATCTATCTTAGTTCTTCCGCAGGTGGGACAGCTGACCACATTCAGCCCACTCTGACCTTCGATGCCGACGGCGGAAAGTATCTTTTTCGCCGCTCCGATCTCCTCCGTAGGGTCGGCGGTGAGAGATACTCGCAAGGTATCACCGATACCGTCGCAAAGGAGTGATCCGATGCCTATGGCACTCTTAACCAGTCCGCGCTCGGCATTACCCGCCTCGGTCACACCAATGTGAAGCGGATAGGGACACAGCCCACTTACGATGCGGTTTGCTTTTATCATATCGGGCACGGTGGATGCCTTTATGGATATAACGATATCCTCAAAATCGAATTTTTCAAGAAGAGATGCGTGATACATCGCGCTTTCGGCAAGTGCATGCGGAGTCGGACCGCCGAATTTTGCAAGAATATGCTTTTCAAGAGAGCCCGAATTTACGCCTATTCTGATAGGAATACGGCGCACCCTGCAGGCCTGCGCCACCTGTCTTACTCTGTCGTCGTCCCCAATGTTTCCGGGGTTTATACGTATCTTGTCTATTCCGTATTCGGCGCATTTCAGCGCCACCTTATAATCAAAATGAATATCCGCAACCACGGGAATATCCGGACCCTTTTCTTTCAGTCGGCGGACGGTCTCTGCCGCTTCAAGGTCGGGAACGGTGATACGCACGATATCGCAGCCCGCGTTCTGAAGCGCGATTATCTGTGCAAGCGTTGCGTCAAAATCGTGAGTGTCGGTGTTAGTCATTGACTGAATGGCAATTTTATTCTTGCCTCCGATGGTGATTTTGCCGATCTTTACCTCGTTTTTGTTTTTTCTTACGTCGTTATAGTTCATATTTAAAACAATCCTATCACGTCTTTGATTGAAATGAAGATCATAAAGCCAAAAAGGATCAGGAGTCCTACGCCGTGGATCATGTTTTCCACTTCGGGTTTTAAGGGTTTGCGGCGGATTGCCTCAATCAAAAGAAAGACTATTCTGCCGCCGTCAAGCGCGGGCATAGGAAGCAGGTTTACAACACCCAGATTCATTGATATTATCACAAAAATGTTAAAGAAATTCAGTGCTCCCGCCGACGCCGCCTGACCGATAGCACCCGTTACTCCAACAGGCCCCGACACGGCTTCAATACCAAATCTTCCGGAAACAAGATCCACAATGGAATCCCAGATCATTTTAACTGTGGATATGGAGCGGAAAAAGGCGTGCTTTAAGAGATTCGGGAAGGTGACACGCTCACCGTAGACGATGAAATCGTAATTTCCGATGGTCACGCCCTGCTCTACTGCCGCCTTGAATGCAACGTCTTCAAGCTCCAGCTTTTTGCCGTCGCGCACGACCGTAAGAGCCACGTTTACAACGCTAACCTTTTCCCCGTTAAGCTCTATCTCATAAGCCTCGCTTTCGGCGTGCATGATCTCGTAAACAAGCTCGTTCCCCGTGTGAACGGGATAGCCGTTGACCTCAACTATACGGTCGCCTGCCATAAGTCCCGTTTGGGAACTGACAGCACCATCGCTGAAATCGTAAATCGTAGTGGAAGCCAGGCTTTTTGTGATAAAAACAATAAGGAACATGACAACGATACCCGTCAGGATATTCATGACCGCACCTGTCACCGTGATTATCAGTCTTTGCCAGACCGGCTTGCGGGAAAAGGCGTTTTCGTCGTCCGATTCCTCGTCTTCGCCCACCATACTCACGTAACCGCCGATGGGGAAAATGCCCAGAGCATAGGAAGTGCCCGATTTCTTTGAAACCCTCTTAAATATCTTTGGTCCCATGCCAATGGAAAATTCCTTGACCGTGACACCGAAAATTCTCGCGCAGGTGAAATGTCCCAGCTCGTGAATAAATATCATGAAGCCGAAAACAAGCAGCGCAAGAAGAATATACATAACTCTAAAAATTTGAAATCATCCTTTCGCAAAAAGAATCTTTTCCGTGCAGAGTCGTGCCTCGCGGTCGGCTTCGATTATGCCGTCGAGCATGTGAACGCTCGCTTTGTCCGACATATCGGAAACGACCTGCGAAACCGAATCGAAAATATCGGTAAATCCGATCTTTTCCTGCAGGAATGCGGCTACCGCTACCTCGTTTGCGGCGTTGAGCACCGCAGGAACAGCACCGCCCAAGCTCATAGCGTACATGGCGGTTTTGAGCAGCACAAAAGTGTCGGTATCGGGGCGCTTGAAGGTCAGCTGAGCAATTTCAGCCAAGTCAAGCTCGTCAATGACCGCAGGATTTTTGTCGGGCGCGGATAGTGCGTACTGCACGCACAAGCGCATATCCGGTACGCTGAGCTGCGCGATGATACTGTTATCAATATATTCCACCATCGAGTGAATTATACTCTCCCGATGGACGAGCACGTCGATCTTCTCTGAGGGAACGCCAAAAAGATGCGCCGCCTCGATCACCTCAAAGCCCTTGTTCATTAGTGTTGCGCTGTCAATGGTGATCTTTGCACCCATATTCCACGTAGGGTGTGCCAGCGCGTCTGCAGGACGAATTCTTTCAAGCTCTTCCCTTTTCCTTCCGAAAAAGGGACCGCCCGACGCCGTCAGAATCAGCTTTTTGACGTCCTTTTTCTCGCCAACTCGCAAGCACTGATAAATGGCACAATGCTCGCTGTCAACAGGCAAAATTTCGGTCTTGTGCTCTTTTGCAAGTTCCATAACAATATCACCTGCGACCACAAGAGACTCTTTGTTCGCAAGCGCCAGCTTTTTTCCGCTTTTAATCGATGCGATAGTGGGCATAAGTCCCGCTTCACCAAGTACAGAGTTGAGAGCAACCTCACCGTTGCTCTCGTATATCATTTCTTCGATTCCTTCATTTCCCGCAAAAACACGGGTGTCGGTGTCGGCGAGTCTGATCTTCAGCTCTGCCGCCGCATTTTCGTCGCTCATGGCAACGGCGGGACACCGCAGAAGGCGCACCTGTTCCTCCACGCGCTTGTAGGATCGATTGGCGCATATAGCCTTGACGGGGATATTTTCCTTTTGGGCAACGTCCACCGCCTGCTCGCCCACCGAGCCTGTTGAGCCGAGGACGAGAAGTGATTTCTTTTCCATCATATTACAACCTTTGAAATATCGTAGCAGTAAATGAGTATCATCAAAATAGTGGCAACAGGAAGCACGGAATCAAAGCGGTCAAGCACGCCGCCGTGACCCGGGAAAAGATTTCCGTAGTCCTTGATGCCGTACTCACGCTTGATAAAGGAGGCGGAAAGGTCGCCCACCTGTGAAACTACCGAAACCACAAGTCCGAAAACGGTAAGCGCAACTACGTTAAGCTCCGCAAGACCGAATTTATCCAGCAGGAGCGCGTAGACCATATAAGAAAGTGCACAAAAGAGGATTCCCGCAACACAACCCTCAACCGTCTTTTTGGGAGACACCTCGGGAATCAGCTTATGGCGTCCGAAAGCGCGTCCGAAGAAATACGCAAAGGAATCGGATATCCAGGGACCGAGGAATGCGAGAATAAAGATATACTTACCCTGGGGCGCATCGCGAAGAAGGATAAGGGATGAAAATCCCGTATTCACGTAAAGGCAGGCAAAAAATACAGAGGAAACCTGTTCCAGCTTTACAGTGCCCTTGGACATAACAGCGTAAGCCATAAGGTAGACAGCATATACGAAATGAATAAATATTGCCGCGCGGATATAGATAGCATCGCCGTCGCCCAGGCGCATGAGAAGAGGCAGCGCCGCAGACAGGATTATCTGGGGGATCGAAATCGCCCAGATTTGAAGGCTTCCGATGCATTTCAGCATTTCAAATGCCGCAATCGTACCCAGGAAAGCTATTGCTATCGGGAAGACCCAGGTATCCGAAAAATAAAGCACCGGAATAAACAGCGCAACCGCCACAACGGCGGTTATTATTCTTTTAACCATTTTCTAAAAAGTGTCCTTTCTTATACTTTGCCATATCTTCTTTTTCTTTTTTCGTAAAATTCCCGAACTATTTCCTCAACGTCTTCTCTTGAAAGATCGGGCCAGAGCACGTCGGTGAAATAAAACTCACTGTACTGCGCCTGCCATAAAAGGAAGTTGGAAAGTCGCAGATCGCCGCCCGTGCGGACGATAATATCGGGATCGGGACAATGAGCAGTATAGAGATTTGCGGAAATATCCGCCTCGGTGATCTCCTTTTTACCCTGCTCTGCAAGTCTATTGAAAGCATGAACCAGCTCGGCACGCGAGCCGTAGTTCAGCGCAATATTCAGATTTAATTCGTAGCCTTTTGAAAGCTCCTCGACTCTTGACACCTTCTCCTGAAGCTCTGGAGTAAGCACACTCATGTCGCCGAGAAAATTGTATTTGATCTTGTTAATTTCCATCTCGTCCGAGCATTGGTCGAGATATTTTGAAAGAAGCTCCATGATAGAATCTACTTCTTTCTGGGGGCGTCCCCAGTTTTCGGTGGAAAATGCGTAAACGGTGACGCACTTGATGCCCATATCGTTACAGTACCCGACCACGCGTCGAAAATTCTCCGCGCCTACCTTGTGACCGTACTCGCGGGGCATAAGCCGCTTGGTTGCCCAACGGCCGTTACCGTCCATAATAAAGGCAATGTGGCGCAGGCGCTCGTCCACCTTGATGCTCTCGGTATTGCTCATAAAAATCCCCATTCCGCCGCCCGGGCGGCGGCACAATTTTTTGAGAAACCACTTGGTACCGCCTTGGCGGCAAAATGGGGTCAGGTCCCATTTTGCAAGTGTTTTATGCGTGAAATATCTGAACTCACAAATCTATGATTGCTTTGTTTCACGCTGGCTTCCTTTCGGATTATTTATCGTTAAATGAGGAGCCGATCCTCGGCTCCTCATTTAAACTCCAATGCCACTCAGATCGACATAACCTCTTTCTGTTTTGCAGCGGAAATGGTGTCGGCCAGCTTTGTGTATTTATCGGTAACGTCCTGGATCTCCTTTTCGGAGGACTTCTGCTCGTCCTCTGTCATAGCGCCGTCCTTCTTGAGATTCTTGCACTCGTCGTTTGCATCGCGGCGAATGTTGCGGATAGCGACCTTACACTCCTCTGCCATCTTCTGGATCTGCTTTGCAAGATCCTTTCTGCGCTCCTCGGTAAGCTGAGGGAACACAAGGCGAATGGTCTCACCGTCATTTGAAGGTGTTATTCCGATATCGGAGGTGAGAATAGCCTTCTCGATAGCCTTAAGTGTGGACTTGTCGTAGGGCTTGATGGTGAGCGTTCTTGCGTCGGCAACTCTTACGTCCGCCATCTGAGCTACGGGAGTCATGGAGCCGTAGTACTCAAAGGAAACTCTGTCAAGAACCCTTGCGTTTGCCTGGCTTGCGCGAATGGAAGCAAGGTTATATTCAAGAGACTCGGTGGACTTCTTCATCTTTGCTTCAAGTGCTTTAATATCGTATTTCATGATAGTTCCTCAACTTTCTATTTTAATTATGAATTACTGTTCCTACGTTTTCACCCATGATAACGCGGTGAATGTTACGGGGGTCTTTGAGCGCAAAGGCGTAAAGGCTGATATTGTTTTCCATGCAGAAGGTGGTGGCGGTCATATCAAGTGCTTTGAGTTCCTTCTCGAGGATCTCCTTGTAGGTGATCTCGTCGTAACGCACTGCCGTCGGATCCTTTGCGGGATCAGCGGAATAAACACCGTCCACGTTCTTTGCCATAAGAATTATATCCGCACTTATCTCTGCGGCACGAAGCACCGCCGCCGTGTCGGTTGAGAAGAAAGGACTTCCAAGTCCCGCGCCAAAGATAACGATCTTGCCTGCTTTCAGTGCCGCATCTGCACCCCTTGCGGTATACTGGTCCGCAAAAACGTTCATTTCAACCGCTGTCATTACCACTGCTTCAAGTCCCGCGTGCTCAAAAGCGTCCTGCAGGGCAAGTGCGTTTATGGTAGTAGCCAACATTCCCATCTGATCGGCACGGACACGGTCCATGTCAGTTCCCTGTCTGCCTCGCCAGATATTTCCCGCGCCGACGATGACCGCGATCTGAGCGCCCTCATCGTGACATTCCTTTATTGTGGCGGCAACCTCTGCCACGAAATCGTGATTGAGAATACCGTCCGAGCCTGCGGCAAGTGCTTCGCCCGAAAGCTTCAGGAGTATTCTCTTATATTTCGGTGTACCCATATGACCTCCAAGTAAGTCTGAAAATTCTTCACTATATTTTACCTTAAAATTCCCGATTTGTAAATAGTAAATTTGTAAATTTACATACTTTTTCGAAAAAAGAGATATTTACAATGTAAAAAAACAAAAAAGCAATTGAAAAAAAGAGAACAATACTGTATAATACACTTGTAAAAAAATATTTCAAACAAAAAAGGAGAAAAAATATGAAAATGACACTTCGTTGGTTCGGCACGGGACACGATTCCGTTAAGCTGAGCCATATAAGACAGATCCCCGGAGTTAAAGGCGTTATCACAACACTTTACGACACAAAGCCCGGTGAGGTTTGGTCCCCCGAGGCGATAGCCGCCCTCAAAAAGGAAGTAAACGATGCAGGTCTTGAATTGAGCGGTATCGAGAGCGTAAATATTCACGACGATATCAAGATCGGTCTGCCCACACGCGACAAATATATCGAAAATTACATTCAGACCCTTGAAAATCTCGGCAAGGCAGACATTCACATGGTCTGCTACAATTTCATGCCCGTTTTCGACTGGACAAGAACAGACCTGGCAAAGCCCCGTCACGACGGCTCCACCGTTCTCGCATACGACCAGTCGGTAGTTGACACCATCGACCCCCAGGTATTCTTTGACAACACCGATGCAAATTCCAACGGCTTCGTTATGCCCGGCTGGGAGCCTGAAAGACTTGCTCACGTAAAGGAGCTTTTCGAGGCTTACCGTGACGTGACGGCAGAAAAGCTGTTTGATAACCTGGTTTATTTCCTGAAGGCTATCATGCCCGTTTGCGACAAATACGACATCAACATGGCGATCCACCCCGACGATCCCGCATGGCCCGTATTTGATCTGCCCAGAATCATGACATGCAAAGAAAACGTGCTCAAGCTCATGCAGGCTGTGGACAATCCTCACAACGGTATCACCCTCTGTACAGGCTCACTGGGCACATCACTTTCAAACGATCTGCCCGACATCATTCGTTCTCTGCCCGGACGCATTCATTTTGCTCATGTGAGAAATCTTCACCACTATGCCCCCGGCGTATTTGAGGAGGCGGCTCACTTGTCCGCGGACGGATCTTTTGATATGTACGAAATCGTAAAGGCACTCCACGACGTAGGATTTGACGGTCCTATCCGTCCCGACCACGGAAGAACGCTTTGGGACGAGGTCTGCATGCCCGGTTACGGTCTCTATGACCGCGCAATGGGCGCTTGCTACATCAACGGTCTGTGGGAAGCTATTGAAAAAAGTGCAAAATAACCCGAAAGGAATTTGACAAATATGAACAGCGAAAAGCTTGAAATACTCAGAGGCAAAAAGGCTTTTATATGCGATATGGACGGCGTGGTGTACCACGGAAACAAGGTGCTTGAGGGCGTTCACGAATTTATCGACTGGCTTGTTTCGGAAAATAAGGAATTCCTCTTCCTCACGAACAGCTCCGAGCGTACCCCTACAGAGCTTAGCCACAAGCTGTCTCGCATGGGACTTGACGTGTCCCCCGAGCATTTTTATACCAGCGGTCAATCAACCGCCGAATTTGTAAAGAATCAAAAGCCCGGCTGCAGCGCTTACGTTATAGGCGAGGCAGGACTTGTAAACGCGCTTTACAACGAGGGCATTTACATGAACGACGTAAACCCCGACTACGTTATCGTGGGTGAGACCAGAACTTACAATTTCGAGAAGATCGAAAAAGCTATACAGATGGTGAACAGAGGCGCAAAGCTCATCGGAACGAACCCCGATATCACGGGGCCTACCGAGCACGGGATCATGCCCGCAACGGGCGCGCTCATTTCGCCCATTGAGCTTGCAACCAGCAAAAAGGCTTACTTCCTCGGCAAGCCCAATCCTCTTATGCTCCGCCATGCCATGAAGGTTCTGGGTCACCATAGTGCGGACACCGCCATGATCGGCGACCGCATGGACACCGACATTATTACGGGTATTGAGTCTAACCTCATGACCGTGCTGGTGCTCAGCGGAATTACCAAGAACGAGGATATCAAGAACTTCCCCTTTGTTCCGTCAATTATCCTTAACGGAGTAGGAGATATTCCCGCAAAATAAACAACTTCATATAATTACTTGACCCCCCTGTTTCGCTTAAACGAAACAGGGGTTTTCCTTTCACGGTTCATCTCTTTCCGACATAAAATGTAATGATACGTCAAACGTATCGGAAAGGAGAAACGGAATGCAAGAAAATATGAGAAGACGTTATTCCGAGCCACAGGGATGCAGTTGCGGCAACAAATACAACGCACAGCCTCGAGGCTGCACCTGCGGCAACAGATATAATGTACAATCTCAAGGTTGCACTTGCGGCAACAGATATAACGTACAGCCTCAGTCTCGACAGGAAAAGCCATCCGCGCCCGACTGTCCCAACATGGCACTTGCAATGGCTTACGTTAAAAGTCAGCCATTTGTAAATCTTTATAATCCCTGCGACGCATGGAAAAACGGCACTCTGTTTGCCGATCTCAATCTCCCTTATACAGGAGGAGGAAGAACAAGATGCTGACAAACGACACAAGAGCGAAAAAAGTCGCACTTGACGAAATATGCAAGGTAAGCTTCGTCATCGACGAGCTGAGACTTTATCTCGACACTCACCCCCATTGCACCGAGGCGCTTCAGATGATACAGCATCATTGTGCCCACCGTGCAACGCTGATCGAAGAATACACCGAAAAATTCGGGCCAATCAAAGCCTACAAGCCCGGCAACGAAAACTGCTGGACCTGGAACGAAGGCCCCATGCCATGGGAAGGAGACTGCTGATATGTGGGAATACGAAAAGAGACTTCAATATCCCGTTAAGATAAAAAATCCCGACGCGAGAGCCGCTAAGGTCATCATTTCCCAGTACGGCGGTCCCGACGGCGAGCTTGGCGCTTCCCTGCGCTACCTGTCCCAGCGCTTCTCTATGCCGGACCCCAAGGTTGCGGGTCTTCTTACGGACATCGGTATAGAGGATAAAAATTGTTCATAAATAAAATCCGATAAATAAACTTTACAATTCTAATATTTTATGATATAATTAATACATCGAACAAAACTTGAAAAAGTTTATGTAATCATTTTAGATGTTGCATCTAATCTGAATCAACTTTTTCTGACAAACACGGCATTAGTTGTGCACAGTTTTTCTTTAGGAGGCATTTATGAGAAAGATTTGTTTGATGTTAATTTTAATTTTATTGCTGTTTTCCATCGTTTCTTGTTCAAATAATGAGGGAGACTTTACAGCACCTGTGACTGATGTTTTTATTGATCGGGAAACAACTCAAGATTTTCCCGCAAGTGACGACATAACCACATATGATACCGAACAAAATACCGAACAAGAAGTTGTAAACGAAACTGTACAACAAAAAGATACTATACAGGCACATAGTCACACATATTCAAAAACAGTAGTAGAACCAACTTGTGAAGAAGATGGATATACAACATATACCTGTTCCTGTGGATACGCTTATAACGCTAACGAAGTTTCAGCTACTGGACACACATATTCAAAAACAGTAGTAGAACCAACCTGCACAGAAAGAGGGCATACGACTTTTACTTGCCTCTGTGGTGACAGTTACACAGAAAATATAACGGCATCTTTGGGGCATTCCTATTCGAAGAAAGTAACCGCTCCAACTTGTACAGAGAGTGGGTATACGACTTTTATTTGTTTCTGTGGTGATACTTACACAGCTAATACGGTTTCGGCTACAGGACATTCCTATTCAAAGAAGGTAACTGCGCCAACTTGCACAGAAGACGGTTATACAACATATACCTGTTTTTGCGGAGATACTTATACTGCTAACAAGGTTATAGCTTATGGTCACTCTTGGGGAAACTGGAAAACAACCATTCCAGCAGATGTGGGAGTAGTCGGCCAAGAAAGTCGTGTATGTTCGGTTTGCACCGCGACCGAAACACGTGAGATACCTGCGCTTCAAGTAGATTATAAGAAAGAGTGGTTTATTACACAGTTTGGTATTGCAAAGCAGCAATATATACACGATATAAATAAAAGTATAACAGAAAAGGAAAATCAAATAGAGGATTTAACAGAAAGTGCCAGCGCTCTCTATGTTAGTTATATGCAAGAGGTAAAAAGAATAAAAGAGAGATACCCTAATTCAGCAACACGCGATATAATGTTGGAAAATGCACAACAAAATTACTCTCGTTCAGCAAAGATATATACAGAAAAAATTGATGTCTTAGAAAATGAGATTTCCAATCTTGAAAAAGAAGTAGCGAACCCTAATGTTGACAATGTTCTATCTATTGTAGCAAAAAATTGCAATATTTCTTCTATGGAAATATATGAATACTATTACAAATATTGTGATAGTTTAGGCTAAATAGTCCTCCTGTGACAAATAATTGTCACAGGGGGATTTCTTCTATTCAAAAACACTTTTTCAAAAATGCTTTTATCATATTTTACGCATTTTACGTAGCGATAAACCGCTACGCTTTTTTATTATGTTTTCTATCATAATAAAAACGAGAAGAAAAAGCACCGAAACGGTGCGGAAAGGAAAAGTATGAAACGATTTTTTGAAAAGCCTTTTGTGAGTGAAAATGAACTCGAGTTTGAGCAATTACGCATCGAAGATGAGTTGTTGCAACCGCGCCGCCCTCAAAAGCTCTCGGCAGAGCGAACTGTATCAGAATTGATGCGTAGTGAGTACGCATCAACGAATGCCGTGAGCGAATTGGTTGCAACCGAGAAAGCAGGTGGCACATCTGCAACAGAGGCAACCAAAAAGCATCAAAATGTTGAAAACAACATTTTGAATATCACGGAGTGCGATGATGCGTTTACATTGGACGATCTGCAGACAATATTGCTCCCCGATTTACAAGTGTGCGAAGATTGCACAAATTGCGACAATTATGAAGAATGTTTTGACAAGAAAGGAGACTAATATGGCATATGCAATAATGAGATTTGCAAAAATCAAATCAGTCGCAACGTTTGATGCAATCGAACGCCACGCGCGCGACAGAACACGCCTCAAACACCGTTCCAGACCGCAAAATACTGCCACCATCATCAACAACAGGCACTATGACAAGAATATGCCTTTAGTAGATAGGTTCAAGCAGGTTACAAAGGATTTGTCTTACAGAAAAGATGCTGTTTTAGGGTTGGAGTTTGTTTTCGCTTATTCCCCCGAAGCAGAGGGCACATTCGATGAAAAAGAATGGATCAAAGCCAACATCAAATGGCTAAAAGAAACTTTTGAAGACAGTAAAAATATAATACATTTCCGATATGACAAAGACGAACAAACGCCACATTTACACGCCGTTGTTATATGCAAGCACAAAAACAAGTTATCTGCTCGGCATTTTATAAACGGAAAAAGCACGTTGAGCCATCTGCAAGACACCTATGCTGAAGCAATGAAACGGTTTGGCTTGAAGCGTGGTAACCGTTATATAGATACTCCCGAATTACCGACAGCACGACACAAAAGTTTAAATGAATATTATCGTGAAGTAAACCAAATCAAAACCAAAGTATTTGAAGAAGAAAGGACTCAATTATGAAAGAAATCGCTCTAAACGATTATTACACAAAACTAACCAAATCGCAAAAAAAGAAGCACGCCGAGAAAAAAGGAATGATCTGCTATTACGAATGGTATGACACCCTCGTTGAGGAATGCACACCGGAAGAAGTGGGTTATATTTTCCTTGCACTGCTGTACTATGATCTTCACGGTGGAGCAAAAGAATTGCCCGCTTTTCTTGCGGAAAAGATCAATTCTGACAGAGCTTTAAAGCTCACGTTTCTGATCTTTATGGACAAGATTGCAGCAGCAAGCAAAGAGTGGATAAACAGGCACAAGTTATCAAGTAAAAACAAAGACACAAAAGAAGCCGACGAGACAAGCGAAGAAAACACATCTTTGTTGGAAGAACTGCCGTTTTAATCACGTCACAGTCACATACTGTGAACTGAACGCAACTCCACATTCTTTTACTGAATACACGCAGAGAGAACAGAACCAAACATAGCTCCACTATTCAGAGCTCTACAGAACGCACAGACCGTTGAGTGCAAATCCTCACAGATCATAGCGTTGCAAAAATATAGGAAAGGATTATTTATTATGAACGTTAACCAGATCGTAGCAAACAAGATCATCGAAAAGCTAAAAGACGCAGAGACCAACGGAACCACCTATTACTGGGTAAAACCATTCAGCGAAGGAAGTCCAAAAGCGGCATTTGCATATGACACGCTTGCTCAATATTCGGGGGCAAACAGATTGCTTCTTGACCCCGACGAATATTTGACGTATAACAAGATTTTGGACTTAAACAAGAAAAACGGCACCAACTATCACGTTCGACACGGCGCGCATTCGCACATTGTTGTTTATTTCAACACGCTGATTATTAAGGACAAGAACGGAGAGCCAATAATCGACGAATATACCGACAAGCCAAAAACACGTGGATATTTGAAGTTCTACAGAGTATTTTCCAGACAAGATATCGTCGATGACTGCGGAAATAATTTGAAATCCAAGTTTGATTTCTAGCATTACTCTCACGAAGACACAACCGAACGTATGAGACAAGCTCTTGACGGTTTCCACAAAATGATAAACGCATACTGCAAAGAACACAAAATCGAGGTAGAGATAATCAACGACGGCACAGAAGCATATTTTATGCCCGCTAAAAACCTTATTCGCTTTCCTCGCATTGACAACTTCAAAAGCATTTACGAATATATGCATACAGTTGCGCACGAACTCATTCACAGCACAAAAATACCGCTTGATCGAACAGATCCTAAAACATTTAATATCGATGCGCTTGTTAAAAATTACAGCAAGGAAGAACTTGTTGCCGAGATCGGTGCTGAAATGCTTCTTCAGAATTTATGTATTCCGGACGATCGAGAACATAAAGACAATAGTATCGCTTATCTTCAGGGGTGGTCAAAGTACTTAAAGGATAAATCCGGTGAACTCGTATCGGCCTGTTCGAAAGCAGAGACGGCTTGCAATTATGTTCTGGATTTCATAAAGCAGATTGAAAAAGATATAACCAGAGAGGAGGTTGAAATATGAGCGATTGCAAGAATATTTTATCTGAAATCAAGGAAAAAGTAACGCAGATAAAGCCAACATCTGTTTCTGACGAAGAATATGCAGAGCTTCAAAGAAAAATCTTTGATGACGAAGAATAAACAAAAATTCCCTCGACAATACATCGAGGGAATTTTTATTATTCAATTTTGTGTCAAAGTATCAATTTCTTCTCGCGAAAGAATATCAAAGATGGCATTGTAATCTTCTCCCCTCCCCTCTGTTCTGTAACGCAGATATATAGGATTGATCAGAAACGACAAATGTAGCTCCAGCACATTAAGGGGGTGAACAATAATTTTTTTTGTAATTCTTTCGAACAACTCCTCGTTAATATCGTCATTAGACAGAGAGGCAATTTTCTTGATTTGGTCGATTTTGTTATTTAGATCGACTCTCAACATTTCGGCAGTGTTTTCGCTTTTCAGCGTTAAAATTTCGGCTTGAAGCTCGCTGATTTTGCTTTCGGTCTCTTCTCGCATCATCAGATAAACGCTTTCGGATATTGTTCCTTTTATAAGCATTCTGGTAAGACCTTTCAGATCTTCTGTCAACGCGTTAATACTCTTTTCACACGATTTAATTTTCTTTGAATTATCTTTTGCCGGGTCTATCGTTTTGATTTGATCAGCAATATCTTTACAAAAATCAGAATAACGAGGAATAACCACCTGTGTAATAATATCTTTCATCGCTATTTTCAACACTTTATCATTTACACGTTTGTTATTACAGCCTGTCTTGTAAACTTCTCCTACGTCGTTTATGACTTCTTTTTCTTGACCGCGTTGATGATTTTTGAAGCATACCCACGCCTTATATGTAGAGTTTTTTTGTTTCTTATTGTAGCTAACATACCTACCGCCACAAATGCCGCAATAAATCTTTCCGGAAGTCCAATACCGATTTGAATATTTGGCTTTTATTTCTTCATTTGGCTCGTTTTCTTTAAGTCTTTTTTGAACTTTATCCCAAAGATCTCTTGAAATAATTGCGCTTTCGGGGTGGTGATCTATTATGTAAAACCGATGTGACTCACCACGGTTATATTTCTTCTTATGTGTCAGTGGATTTGGAGTATATGTCTTTCCCTGTGCCAGATCGCCAACGTATTTTTCATTCCTCAGGAGCCTCAAAATTACCGTATTCGACCAACCGTTCTTATATCGCTTGGTTTTTATTCCACGTTCCTCGAGTCTTCGAGCAATGGTATGTGTTCCGTCTCCTTCCGAAAACCACTCAAAGATAAGCTTGATCACGTCAGCTTCTTCTTCGATAATTTCGAATTCTTGTACACCGTATTTGTTTTTTACGATGTTATAACCGTACATTTCCTTGCGACCAAATACGACGCCGTTTTGCATTTGCATTTGCTGTCCCCATTTCACACGGCGTGAAGTTCGCAAGCTTTCCTGCTCGGCATTGGTCGCAATTTGTGATAGTCGGTCTCGGTAGTCGTTGCTTTCCGTATTGATGTTATCCGACAAGAACCAAACGTAGACTCCTTTTTCGCGCAATTCCTCTACGATATTCAGCAGATCAAGAACGTTTCTCGAAAATCTCGATACCTCTTTAGTCAGAATAATATCAATTTTCTTTTTTCGTGCAAGAGAAAGCATCTTGTTAAACTCATCACGCTTGGCAATCGAAGTTCCGCTTATTCCTTCGTCCGCAAAAACCCCAACATTAGTCCAGTTATCGTGAGATGAAAAATAGCTTTCAAAAAATCTTTTCTGGGATACCAAAGAATTTCTCTGATCATATTCGTCTGTGGATACACGACAGTAGGCACACACGTTATGATGTTCATTGTCATCGGTTTTTAACGTTATTTTAGTTGGCTCTATTATTCTCGTTTGTGCCATATTCTTTTTCCTCGTCCATTACGGCTTCAACCAAATCCACAAATTCTTGCAAAAACTCCCTCATTTCAACTTTACTGATGAATACCGCATCGGGATTTGTGATCAAATTCATTGTCCCCCTGTTATATAATACCTCACAGGTATTATATGCATAGCAGATGTACAATAGTAATCGTTCCTCGTCCCCAAAGAGCGTCATTGCTTCCTCGTACTGTGATGACGGCATTTTTGCGTAAATATAGTCTCTTAAAGCTTCTGTGATATCCATATGGTTTAGCCCTCCTTTTTTCTCATTCTAACATAAACAATTTTGTTCGTCAATAGGCACAGAAGAACTCGCCCACCTTGAGATAATAGGTGCAATCGTGCGTCAACTCACCGCCAACCTGTCGATCGAGGAGATCAAGGCTCAGGGCTTCGGCGACTATTTTGTAGATCACACGGTAGGCGTATATCCTCAGGCAGCAGCGGGCGTTCCCTACACCGCCGCATTTATGCAGTCAAAGGGAGACCCCATAACCGACCTGTTTGAAAACATGGGTGCAGAGCAAAAAGCGAGAACGACCTATGACAATATTCTCAAGCTGGTAGACGATCCCGACGTTATCGATCCCATCCGCTTCCTGCGTGAGCGTGAGATCGTGCATTTCCAGAGGTTCGGTGAAGCTCTTGGAATGGTGAGAGATAAATTGGATTCAAAGAATTACTATCAATACAATCCCGCTTTCAAAGGAAGATAAGAGCGTTTTAGCCCACAAGGCTCCCCGATTTTTTCGGGGAGCCTTGTGATTTTAATTTAATTTGACAGACTTTTTCCGACTATTCATAAAAATTCTATATAAATCGCATAATTATGTATTTTTATACTTAAAAATGTGCTTATTTTATTGACATTTGCGACAAAACGTGATATAATTCCTATTATATTTAGTCTGTGGGCTTGTATAAATATTAAACGACTTTAATTTGAATGTTTCGAGGTTTTGCTATGATTCTGGATGGTCTGATTTTAGTTCTTTACGCTTTATCTATGATAGCTATCGCATTTTATACAAAAAACCGTTCGGGTTCGGTCAACGACTTTTTGCTTGCGGGCAAAAAGGGACTTAACGGGTGGATGACCGCTTTCGCATACGGAACTACGTACTTTTCAGCAGTGATCTTTATCGGCTATGCCGGTCAGTTCGGACGCTCCTTCGGACTTGCTTCCGTCTGGGTGGGACTCGGAAACGCCGTGATCGGTACTCTGATCGCCTGGCTCGTGCTTGCAAGGAGAACGAAAAACATGACCCAAAGACTTGGCGCGAAAACCATGCCTGAGTTCTTTGAAAAAAGATACGGTGACAAGAACATAAAGCTGTTGACCGCTGTCGTGATCTTTGTTTTCCTTATTCCCTACTCTGCGTCCGTTTACAACGGCATCAGCAGTCTTTTTGAAGTGGTATTCGACATTGACGGCTGGATAATAATGATCGCACTTGCCGTACTTACCGCAATTTATCTTTTCTTTGGCGGTTATTTTGCAACGGCGCTGTCGGATTTCATTCAGGGAATCATCATGATAATCGGCGTAATATGCATGGTGTTCTGCTTTATGAATCACGAAAACGTAAATTGGGATATTTCCAAGATCGTAAATGACCCCAATCTCACCTGGTTCACATTTGACGGTGCGAATAATTCCGGTCTATACGGAACTACCGTATCCCTCATTTCACTGATTCTGCTCACGTCCCTGGGCGTTTGGGCTCTGCCTCAGACGATCCACAAATACTACGCTATTCGCGACAAAAAAGCTATTACACAGGGCGTTGTAGTCAGCACGGCTTTTGCCTTGATAATAGGTTTTACCGCCTATTTTACGGGCGCTCTCAGTGCTTTCTTCCCGGAAATGAAGGATGTCAGCGATGCGCTGGTCATCCCCTCCATGCTTAAAATAGCTATTCCTGCAGGACTTACGGGTATCATTGCGGTTCTTATCCTTTCGGCAAGTATGTCTACTCTTTCCTCCGTATCACTTGCAAGCGCGTCGGTAATTGCCGTCGACCTTTACAAGGGCGCGATCAACAAGTCGGCAAGTGACAAAAGAACAAATGCAGTTATGAGAATACTCTGCCTTATATTTGTGGCTCTTTCGGTCGTTCTGGCTATTCTGAACGAGAAATTCGGACTTACGGCAATAGCCTACATGATGGGTATTAGCTGGGGTACTCTTGCGGGATGCTTTATCGGTCCTTACGTGCTTGGTCTGCTCTGGAAGAAAGTCACCCGTGCTTCCGTTTGGAGCTCGGTCATCGGCTCTCTCGTTTTGACCGTAGCTCTGATAATTGTATTCGGATACGATAAAAACGGATGGAACGCTCCTTTTACTACCGTGATCAAGGACGGCGTTGCAACTTCTCCCCTTATCGGCGTGATCTGCATGATAGCGTCGATCATCATCACAGTTATCGTAAGTCTCTTCACCAAAAAGCCCCATGAGGATGTTATCCGCGAGGCGTTTGACAAGAGCTTTGAAGGCGAAATAAAATAATTTTACATAGAAGGTATGAAAATGATCTGGTCAAAAGAAGAAACACTGCCAAGACAGGAGCTTGAAGCACTACAGCTCGAACGTCTCAAGGAAACCGTAAACAGAGTTTATGCAAAGGTTCCCGCATACGCAAAGAAAATGGACGAGATGGGCGTTAGACCCGAGGATATACAGTCACTCTCGGATCTGGCAAAGCTCCCCTTCGTTACAAAGCAGGATATGCGTGACAATTATCCCTTCGGCTTGTTTGCGGTCGACAAGGATAGTCTCGTAAGAATACACGCCTCAAGCGGCACTACAGGTAAGCCTACCGTTGTGGGATACACTCAGGGCGACCTTGAGACCTGGACGGAATGTGTCTCCCGAATTGCCTGCATGGGTGGTGCAAGCTCACACGACGTGGCGCAGATATGCTTCGGTTACGGAATGTTTACCGGCGCTCTCGGTCTCCACTACGGTCTTGAAAACATCGGCGCGGCGATAGTTCCCTCCTCCACGGGAAATTCTCAGAAGCAGATAATGTATATGCAGGATTTTGAGACGTCTTTGCTGGTTGCGACCCCTTCTTATGCGCTTCGTCTTGCGGAGGTGGCAAGAGAAATGGGTGTTGATCCCATAAAGGATCTGAAGGTAAAGATCGCGCTGGTTGGAAGCGAGCTTCTCACAGACGCCATGCGAGAGGAAATGCACAAATTCTGGGGTGAGGACGTGTTGATAACGTCAAATTACGGAATGAGTGAGCTTATGGGTCCCGGCGTCTCGGGCGAATGTCTCGAGCATTGCGGAATGCACATAAACGAGGACTATTTTATCCCCGAGATAATCGACCCCAAAACAGGCGAAGTGCTTCCCGCAGGTGAGCAAGGCGAGCTTGTTATAACCTGCATCAAGAAGGAAGGTCTTCCCCTCATAAGATACAGGACCAAGGATATTACACGTCTCTTCTACGAAAAATGCAAGTGCGGCAGAACCTTTTGCCGTATGGAAAACCTTTCGGGCAGAAGCGACGATATGCTCAAGATACGCGGCGTAAACGTCTTCCCAAGCCAGATCGAGGAAGTAATACTCAGCGTACAGGAGCTCGGACCTCACTACGAGATCATTCTTGAGAGAGACGGATATCTGGACAAGCTGACCGTAAAGGTCGAGCTTGCACAGAGCACAGATTCCTTCTCTGCTCTTGAGAAAATAACTGCTGAAGTTAAAAACAAGCTTAAGACCATTCTTGGACTTGATGCCAAGGTACTGCTAGAGTCTCCCAACACTCTTCAGAGATTCGAAGGTAAGGCTAAGCGAGTAAAAGATTTAAGAAATATATAAGGAGCTGATATCGTGTCAAAGAAAACGATCATGCT
>JAZODH010000039.1:0-6710 GCA_045596925.1 Eubacteriales bacterium | reverse complement strand
ATAAAATTCAGATTGTAGGGCGGGGGCTTGCTCCCGCCGATTTATTCAAATCAAACTTTTTTTGTACGGCGGGAGCAAACCCCCGCCCTACACAAATTTATTGTTCTCTCAAAAGGAGCCTGTAAATATAGCTTCTTCCCTGCTTTTCACCCTTTTCCACAAGTCCCACGCTTTCAAGGAGTTTCAATGCGGAATAGATTGCGTAGCCGTGCAGCTTCGCTCTTTTTCCGTACTCGGCAGCGGTAAATTCCTCGGGCAAATCATCGGGAAGAAAAAACTCGTAATCCGACTGATATTCGCACAGTTCCTCGCCGAGAAGCGCCGTGGGGATCCGCTCGTAAAGCTCGCTTTCCTTTCCCCATCGGCGTGTTTTCTTTTTCGTCATTCTGTACTCGTCCTCCTCAAGGAGAAGAAAGTGCAGAGCAAAGCGAGGATTTGAAAGAAATTCGGCAAGATAATACCAATCCCGCAAAACGTCGCGGGGACGGGTCTTTCGGGGCGATCTTCTTCGAGAGAGCAGTTCCCCACTCTCACGATCGACCGTACAGACGGTCTTTACATAAGGCAGAGGGCGCACCACCGTTATATCATAGGGGGTATTTTCAAGGTAGTAGGTTATCTTCTCGCGCAGAGGTCTGAAGCTGCCCGTTTGTATCTCGGTTATCATGTTGCCGCTCAATATGTCGGCAAAATACGTTCCCACCTTTACCTCGTGGTTTTCCTCGTTTTCTTCAAGGAATTTTTTGAGGATCTTGTGTAGTCGCTTTTCGCCCAGCGTTCCGATGCCGTTTTCGACCCTATCCTGCATGAGAACGTCGTGGGCAATAAGCTTGAATCTTATTCTGTCCGCTTCCGTCATGTTTCGATCCCCGCGAACTGGTTGCTGTACAGCTTTGCGTACTCGCCGTTCAAGGCAAGAAGCTCCTCATGACTTCCGCTTTCGGCTATCTCACCGTCGCGCAAAACCACGATAACGTCCGCATCGCGGATCGTGGAAAGGCGGTGGGCTATAACAAGAGAGGTGCGGTTTTCCATTAAGTTCAGCATCGCCTGCTGGATATTCATCTCGGTTCGGGTATCAACCGAGGAGGTCGCCTCGTCCAAAATAAGTATCTTGGGGTCGGCAAGTACCGCGCGGGCAATAGAGAGAAGCTGTCTCTGTCCTTGGGATAGATTTGAGCCGGATTCCGCCAGCTCCGTATCATAGCCGTCTGGCAGGCGGTCAATAAACTCGGACGCCCGCGAGGTCTCGGCGGCGCGACGGATAGCCTCGTCGGACGCGCCAAGGTTGCCGTACCGAATATTAGTGCGCAGGTCGTCGCAGAAAAGCACGGTGTCCTGAAGAACGATAGCAATAGCGTGGCGCAGGTCGTCCTTTGGTATCTGCGTAATATCCTTACCGTCAATGGTAATTCTGCCACTGTCAAGCTCGTAGAAGCGGGTAAGCAGGTTTACGATAGTGGTCTTTCCCGAGCCGGTAGCGCCCACAAGCGCCACCTTCTGACCCGCCTTTACAGAAAGGCGCAAATTCTTTATGACGGGGTTACCCTCCTCGTAAGAGAAGGTGATATTTTCAAATTCTATGGCACCCGTGAGGCTGTCCACGTCTATCCTATCCTTGCCCTCGTCTATCTCGTTTTCGGTGTCCATTATCTCAAAAATTCGCTCTGCACCCGCAAGAGCCGTGAGAATAGCGGAATATTGGTTTGCGATCTGATTTATTGGGTGGGTGAACTTCTTTGAATACTGAAGCATTGCCTGGATACTTCCGATGGTGATGCCCTTTGTTCTATTTAGCATCAGCACACCGCCAAAGGCGGCAATAAGAACATACTGGAAATTTCCGAGAAAATTCATGATGGGTCCCATGATAGAGCCCCAAACTCTAGCGGAAATACTGTTCTTTCTCAGCTTGTCGCTGACACCGTTGAAATTTTCTACCACCTCGTCCTCTTTGCCGTATGCGACAACGGTCTTATACGAGGTGACCATTTCCTCCACCTGGCCGTTTATCTCGCCCAGGTATCTCTGCTGACGCACGAAATATTTGCGCATAAATTTGCCAAGCTTGGCGGAAACGGTTATGGTTATCGGGATCGTGAGGATAGCAATGATCGTAAGCTGCCAGCTGTAATAAAGCATAAATGCCAGCGCGCCCACAAGGGTCAGAACGCTTGAAAAGAGCATGGTGATCGACTGGGAAACGGCGTTTGAGACGTTTTCAACGTCGTTGGTCATTCTCGACATGATATCGCCGTGCTTATGGCGGTCGGTATAACCGATAGGCAAGCGGGATATCTTCTCAAATAGATCGGCGCGCATGGTAAAGACTGTTGCCTGGGACAGCTTTGCCGATAGAAGTCCCTGGCAAAGGTACAGCACCGCATTACAAGCAAAAGTTATTGCCATTACGATCAAGTAAAATGTGAGTTTTTTGAAGTCGATCGCAAGATTATTCTCGTCCAGGGTTATAGTGTCGATTGCCTTTTGCTGAAAGAAAGGTCCGAGCAGATCAACGACAGTTACAGCAAGCATAATAGCAAGCAGGGTCATCAGGATATACTTGTTTTTGCCGATGTAACCGAGAAGTCTTTTAATGGTCTTCTTCATGTCCTTGGGCTTCTGAACGTTCAGTCGTGCGCCCATAGGTCCACCCGGCCCGCGGCCGGATCGAAGCTCTACTTGAGGTGCGGGAGGTCGCTTATTCATTCATCTCACCTCCGTTTCTCATCTGGGAAGCGTAGATATCTCTGTAAGTTGCGCTCGTCCTCATCAACTCATCGTGGGGAGCGCAGGCGCTGATGGTTCCGTTTTCAATAACCGCGATGCGGTCGGCGTTCTTTACCGACGCGATTCGCTGAGCTATCATGATAACGGTTGTGTCCTTCATTTTTTCTTCGAGTCCCGAGCGCAGTTTGCTCTCGGTGGCAAGGTCAAGAGCCGATGTGGCGTCGTCCAAAATAAGAATTTCGGGCTTTCTCGCCAGCGCACGGGCAATAGAAAGTCTCTGCTTCTGACCGCCGCTGAGGGACGCGCCCTTCTCGGCTATAAAGTCATCAAAGCCATCGTCTCGGTCTTCGATAAATTCCATTGCCTGTGCGGTCTCGGCGGCTTCACGGATTTCAGCCTCCGTCGCCGTCTTATTGCCCCAGCGGATATTGTTTGCAATAGTATCCGAGAAAAGCTCGCTCTTTTGCATAACGTAGCCGATCTTGGCGCGAAGCGATTTGAGATCGTAGTCGCGCACGGGCACACCGTCAACAGTCACAGTACCCTCGGTAGCATCGTAAAAGCGCGGGATAAGGTTTACAAGGGAGGTCTTTCCACAACCCGTAGAGCCGATAATTGCAAGGGTCTCACCACGCTTGATTTCAAGGTTTATATCGTGCAGGACGGGACTGCCCATAGTGCCGGGATATCTGAAGCTCACGTTTTCAAAAGAGACCATGACGTCACTTCCCTCACCTGCCTTGTCACCGCCCACGATGCAAGGCTCGCAGTCCATTATCTCGTTTATTCTCTTGCCAGACGCAATAGCGCGGGAGATGGACTGGAACATCATCGTAACCATCATGACCGACATTATGACCTGGGTAACGTATGTAATCGCCGCCATGGTAGTGCCCACGGTCATGCCCGCAACGCCGTTTTTGATGGAAATTCCGCTGAGCAGGATTATAGCAATAATGGCAAAATTCTGGATTATGTTAAGAACGGGAGTTATGACCGCCATCATTTTAAGAACGCGGTAGTTAATATCACGAAGCTCGCCGTTGGCACTATCAAATCGGTCGATCTCGTAGTCCTCACGAACGTAAGCCTTGACGACTCTCGCACCGCTGACGTTCTCCTGCACCACGGCGTTGACACGGTCAAGCTTTTTCTGAACGATACTGTGAAGGGGTATGGTTTTTGACAGGACGATGACGAGCGTTCCGAGCAGCAACGGCAAAGAGCAAAGGAGCACCACGCCGAATTTTACGTTCAAACGGACGAGCATTACAGTACCGCCGATAAGGAACATAGGCGACCGCACGCACATGCGCAAGACCATTTCGACAAGCTCGATAAGCATGGCGATGTCGTTGGTCATTCGCGTAACAAGAGAACCTGTGGTAAATTTATCGGTCTGCTCCACGGACAGGGACATGACCCGTCTGTAAGCGTCACGGCGAAGGTCGTGACCAAAGCCCTGGGCAGCGGTGGAAGCGGTATAGGCACAGAAGGTGCCGAAAAAGCCGCCAACAAGGGTTATAAGAAGCATCAGCACGCCAAAGGTGATGATCACCTTTATCTGAGTGATGCCGTCGGGGCCGTAAAGGGTCTTCATTATCCAATATGCAATGCCCGAATCCTTTATTTTTTCAAGTCCGTTTTCAAGGATTCCGTAGTCCACGATAAAGGACATCAAAAAAGGCAGACACAGGTCGGCGCACACCTCGCACACCATCATCAGAGGCGAGATTATCGAATAAAACCAATAGGGTTTTAGATATTTTATCAGCTTCATTTTACATCCACCTCTTCGATCATGTTCTTCCTCATTTTGAGCAAAATTTCGGTAACCGTCTGTATCTCTTCATCGGTTAGCCCCCGCATGACCGAGCGGTCAATGGCTTGAAGTGCCTCGAAATTTTCGCGGTTGAATGCCTTCCCTTTTTCGGTAAGATAGACCTTGGTCACACGCATATCCGAAATACTCTGCTCTCTCCTCACCATGCCCATATTTTCCAATTTTTTTAGGTCGAGGCTCACGGTCGGGGCCTTGAAATGGGTCATTTCCGTCAGCTCCACCTGGCTCAGTCCGTCTCGTCGCGCAAGCCGCATGAGGATCACTCTGCAGCTATGCTGAATATATGATGACTCGGCAATTTTTCTAGCCTTGAAATCAAACATTCTCGAAATGCTGTTAAGTATCATAACGGGATTTTCCTGTGGGATCATCGAATCGTTTTTTGTGTCTTTTTCTTCCATTTTTTACTCCTTTCGGGAGAATTAGTTTGTTTGCAAACTAATTATATCACTGTTTTCTTTTTTTTCAATAGATATCTGAAAACTTAACACTTTTTTAACATCAAAATATGGCTATAGCATTATAATTTGCAACACATTAAAAGAGAAAATTCGAGCAAATTATTATAGGACGGAAAAAAGGAAATAAGGGTATGAAAATGCAGACAAAAATATTTAATTTTACCTTGCGCTCGCTGGTTCTCATAACCGCGCTGCTGTGCGTGCTGCTCGGTTCCTTCAATTTAATAATACCTTCTGCCATCTCGTGCTACAAGGGTGAAACGCCCGACAAAATACCTCTGACCGAAATAGAATTTCACTCTTCTCTGCCTGCGTCGGCAGATGAAAACGGAGTCGTGCGTGCAAGGGCAACGGCGAAAATTTGCGGTGTAATACCGCTCAAGGAAATCTCGGTAAATTACTACGACAAAACCTCGTTTTACGTAGGCGGTTTTCCCTTTGGAATAAGGTTCAAGACCGACGGCGTGGTGGTGGTCGGTTTTGGGGACGTCGAGACCGAATCGGGCAAGGAAAATCCCGCTTACAGCGCCGGAATACGCGAAAACGACGTTATACTCAAGACCAACGGACAACAGATAAGCAGTGCCGCAGAGCTTACCGACACGGTTGGGCGCTCGCAGGGACAGGAAATAACCCTGACCTGTCGTCGGGACAACACGGAATTCACCGTCAGTCTGAAGCCCGTGCGCTCCCTTGACGGAAATTTCAAAACGGGAATGTGGATAAAGGACAGTGGTGCAGGAATCGGCACGGTCACCTATATAAATCCTACCGACCTGAGCTTCGGTGGGCTTGGTCACGGAATTTGCGACGGAGCCACGGGAAACGTGATCCCCATGACGCGGGGTGATGCCACAACGGTCAAGCTCAACGGCATTGAAAAAGGGCTTCCCGGCACGCCCGGCGAGCTGAAAGGCAGTCTGACTCGGGACAAATGCGGAACTGTGCTTAAGAACACGGTCTGCGGAGTTTTCGGGGTATTCGACAGTCTTCCCTCTCAAACGGGAGAACTTTATCAAATCGGACTTCGGGGCGAGGTCCACGAAGGGGACGCCACCATTATGACAACCCTTGACGGAGAAGGTCGGCAGGCATATTCGGCAAAAATTTCGGCGGTGTCAAAGGACAGTCGCTCAAACAAATGCTTTACCGTCAGAATAACCGACGAGCGTCTGATCGAAAAAACAGGCGGTATCGTTCAGGGCATGAGCGGAAGCCCCATAATTCAGGACGGCAAGCTCATCGGTGCGGTGACACACGTTATGATAAACGACCCTACAACGGGCTATGGAATATTCATTGAAAATATGCTCGATCAAGCAAAAAGCACTTAAATATTTTCCCGAGCCGAATTTCGTCTCGGGAATTTTTTTGAGGGATATTGCACGGTACGGCTCACTGCGCCGAAAAGCAAAGAAAACCTTGTTTTTTGAGGAATTGGGCCGGTCGCGCTTGACAAATCAATGTCTGCGTGCTAATATTATGTCGAGCGAAAATCTCTTTTTTCGGAGGTAATTATGTTTGAAAAAACAAAGGCGTTTTGCGATTCGTTTCTTGAGCGAGGTCTGCCCGGATTCGATCTTGCCGTTTACAAGAACGGCGAGTGTATACTGCGTCACATGGGCGGATACAGCGACCTTGAAAAGAAGATAAATATAGACGGCAGCGAAAGATAC
>JAZODH010000038.1:0-14385 GCA_045596925.1 Eubacteriales bacterium | reverse complement strand
GGTCTTGGTGAAAGACAGGTTCGCTTCACCGACGTTTGCGACCCTGCAGACATGGCCGACCGAGTTCTCGATTTTATTAAGTAAAAAGGTTGGGGTGTCGCCTCTGCAACACCCCGATTTTTCTCAGTCCTTCATTTTGAAGGTGGCACAAATTGTATCTGCGGAAGATGTTGCGGCTGAAGGACCGACCTTGATCTGTTCTGCAGTGCAATAACAGCTGCCGTCGTGATGAACGCAGTTCTTTACGTCACAGCTGATACCCTCGTTATAGTGCTTGATAGTGCAATCGTTGCCGTTACAGTTTGTCATATTTTATCTCTCACTTTCCGCTCGTCAGAGCAAATATAGTTTATCCCATTCAAATTTTTTTATGCGAAAGAAGGTGCGCCGTGTCTCTGTACGTTTTATCCGACCTGCATTTGTCTACGTCGGACGCAACAAATAAGTCCATGGAGGTTTTCGGAAACTCCTGGGCGGATTACGTAAAAAGAATTGAAAAATATTGGCGCGCTGTCGTAGATGAAGAGGACACTGTTGTCGTTCCCGGTGACATTTCCTGGGCTATGACTATGGAAGAAGGTGTGAGCGACTTCAAATTTATTGATTCCCTGCCCGGTCGAAAAATTTTGGGCAAAGGAAATCACGATTTCTGGTGGTCTACCATGACCAAGATCAAGAAATTCTTTGAAGAAAACGAGATAAAGACCATTGACATTCTATACAACAACGCTTTTGCCGTGGACGAGTTCATCGTCACGGGAACTCGCGGCTGGTTTTACGACCAGTACAAGCAAAACGTAATAAA
The DNA here is from genome assembly GCA_045596925.1 of Eubacteriales bacterium. Classification (GTDB taxonomy): domain Bacteria; phylum Bacillota; class Clostridia; order Oscillospirales; family CAG-272; genus SIG710. The sequence continues at coordinate 13,580 of JAZODH010000038.1, read as the reverse complement.
CGAGACGGATTTTGAGAAGGTCGTGGCAAGAGAAACCATACGGCTTAATATGAGCCTTTCGGAAGCTGAAAAGCTCAACGACGGAAGGCGCGAAATTCTCGTTTTTATGCACTTCCCGCCCGTTTGGAACGGCTTTGAATGCCGTCCGATCATCGACAAGCTCCATGAGTACAACGTAAAGCGTTGCTATTTCGGACATATTCACGGCAATTATTTCGCGCCCAAAGTAACTAATTTTGAAGGAATCGACTTCGTTTTGACCTCTGCCGATTACCTCAAATTTGCCCCGATGCCGATTTTCCCCGATTTTTGAGAAAAAACAATCCCTTTTATTGCCTTTTTTCTTTAAAAGACTTGACATTTCGGGCAAAGATATGTAAAATATATAAGAATGTAATTTTTCATTTTAATGGAGGATTTTTAACAAATGAGTGTTACAAAAAAGGAATTGATCGAGAAGAATAAGTATGAAGTTGAGTTCTCGGTCGAAAAAAGTGTTTTCGATGCTGCAGTTGATAAGGCTTACAAGAAGGCCGTAAAGAATATCAACGTTCCCGGCTTCAGAAAGGGCAAAGCCCCCAAGTCCGTTATCGAGAAGATGTACGGTACAGGCGTTTTCTATGAGGACGCTATTAACGATATTATCCCTACAGCTTATCCCGAGGCTATCAAGGAAGCTGAGCTTGAGGTTGTTGGTCAGCCCGAGTTTGACATCGTTTCCATTGACGAAAACGGCATAGTTCTCAAGGCTATCGTATTCGTCAAGCCCGAGGTCGAGATCAAGGATTACCTTGGCATTGAGGTTACAAAGACTATCGTTCCCGTAACAGACGAGGAGATCGACCGCGAGATCCAGACTGTTCGCGAGAGAAACGCAAGAGAGACCGAGATCACAGACCGCGCAGCAGAAAACGGCGACACAGTTGTGTTTGATTTCGACGGCTACGTTGACGGCAAGCAGTTCGACGGCGGCAAGGCTGAAAACCACAGATTGAAGCTTGGCTCCGGTCAGTTTATCCCCGGCTTTGAGGATCAGATCGTTGGCAAGAACATCGGTGAAGCGTTTGACGTTAACGTTAAGTTCCCTGCTGACTACCATGCAAAGGAGCTGGCTGACAAGGACGCTGTTTTCAAGTGCCTTATCCACTCCATCGTTCGCGACGAGGTCCCCGAGCTTGACGACGAATTTGCAAAGGACGTTTCCGAATTCGATACCTTTGATGAATATAAGGCAAGCATCAAGGCAAAGATTGAAGAGAGACATTCCAGAGCTTCCGACAGCGAGGTTGAGACACAGCTTATGGCAGCGCTTCGCGAAAAGCTCGTGGCTGATATTCCCGAGTGCATGTTCGAGGCTGAGACCGAGAACTTCGTTCGCGATTATGACAACAACCTGAGAATGCAGGGCCTTGACCTGGCTACTTACTTCAAGTATACAGGCATGACTCTTGAAAAGTTCCGTGAGCAGATGAGACCCAACGCAGAGCTCCAGGTTAAGACTCGCCTTGCTCTTGAGAAGATCGCAGAGCTTGAGGGTATCGTTGCTTCCGAAGAGGATATCAACGAGGAGTACGAGAACATCGCTAAGTCTTACAACGTAACGGCTGAGCAGGCAAAAGAGGCTATTCCCGCCGATATGATCGAAAAGGACATGAAGGTAAAGAAGGCCGTTGAGCTTGTTAAGGAAAAGGCTGTCGTTACCGAGAAGGCTCCCGAAGCTGCAGCAGAAGAAACTCCCAAGCCCAAGAGAACAAGAAAGAAGAAGGTTGAAGCTCCTGCAGAGGAAGCACCCGCCGAGGCTGCTCCCGCCGAGGAGACAAAGACCGAAGAATAATATAAATGAAAATTGCCGCTATCAGCGGCGATTTTCATATTACGAATAAAGTCGATTAAATTAGAAAAGGAGATTATTATGGCACTTGTACCAACCGTCATTGAACAGACAAACAGAGGAGAAAGAGCTTACGATATTTATTCCAGACTCTTAAATGACAGAATCGTCTTTCTTGCCGACGAGGTAAACGACACGACCGCTTCCCTTGTGGTCGCTCAGCTTCTTTTCCTTGAGGCGCAGGACCCCGATAAGGATATTTACTTTTACATCAACAGCCCCGGAGGATCTGTTTCCGCAGGTCTTGCTATCTACGACACCATGAATTTCATCAAGTGCGACGTTTCCACCTTCTGCATCGGTATGGCTGCAAGTATGGGCGCATTCCTGCTGTCCGCAGGTGCCAAGGGCAAGAGATTCGCACTTCCCAACAGCGAGATCATGATCCACCAGCCCTTAGGCGGCACGCGTGGTCAGGCAAGTGACATTAAGATCCATGCCGACCACATTCTCAGAACTCGCGAAAGACTCAACAAAATTCTCGCCGCAAACACAGGCAAGGATCTGGCAACTATTGAGCGTGATACCGAGCGAGATAATTTCCTCACTGCCCAGGAGGCCGCAGAATACGGACTTGTTGATAAGGTCCTGGAAAAGCACTAATCTGAAAGGGTCATCATCTTAATGGATACAACGAACAACACAAAGCTTCGCCGCTGTTCCTTCTGCGGAAGAAGTGAAAACGAGGTGAATTTTCTCATTCCCTCCCCCACGGGTGCTCACATCTGCGATTTCTGTGTTGAAGCCTGTGCGGAGCTGATCGAGGAAAATTCCGAACCCATTGCCGAATCCTCGGATACACTCACCTTTGAGACACTTCCCCGCCCCAAGGAAATAAAGGAGACACTTGATAAGTACGTTATCGGGCAGGATCGGGCAAAAATTGCTCTATCAGTGGCGGTCTACAATCACTACAAGCGTATTTTGCACCGCGAGGATATGCTCAAAAAGCTTGAAAAAGGCGACGAAGATGCGGAAAATACGGTAGAACTCCAAAAGAGTAACGTTCTTCTTATAGGTCCTACGGGTGTAGGAAAGACCTTCCTTGCCCAGACGTTGGCAAAAACTCTCAGAGTTCCCTTTGCCATTGCAGACGCAACGACGCTCACCGAAGCAGGTTACGTGGGCGAGGACGTGGAAAATATCCTTCTTAGACTCATTCAGGCGGCAGACTTCGATATTGAAAGGGCCGAGAGAGGTATCATCTACATTGACGAGATCGACAAGATCTCGAGAAAGAGCGAAAACCGCTCTATTACCCGTGACGTTTCGGGAGAGGGTGTTCAGCAGGCGCTTCTGAAGATCCTTGAAGGCACGGTTGCAAACGTACCTCCCCAGGGCGGTCGCAAGCACCCCAACCAAGATTTCATTCAAATAAACACCGAAAATATACTGTTCATCTGCGGCGGTGCTTTTGACGGTCTGGAAAAGATTATTGAAAAGCGCAAGGGCGGATCTTCCATAGGCTTCCTCGGGGACGTAAAAAATAAAGCCGAGAAAAAAGAGGTTGAGATTTTCCGTGACGTAAACCCTCACGATATCGTTAAATTCGGACTTATTCCCGAGCTTATCGGACGTATCCCCGTTATCGTTTCACTCAGCGAGCTTGATCGCGAGGCGCTTGTTCGCATTCTCCGCGAGCCAAAAAATTCGCTGATGAAGCAATACGTAAAGCTTTTCGATCTTGACGACGTTGAGCTTGAATTTGAGGAAAAGGCTCTTGAAGCCGTTGCCAAAAAGGCACTTGACAGAAATACAGGCGCACGCGGTCTCCGTTCTATTATGGAGGAGACTATGGTGAAGCTCATGTACGACATTCCATCAAGGAATGACGTAGCAAAGGTCATAATTACTGCCGAGTGCATCGAAGGCACGGGCGAGCCGACTGTCATAACAAAATAAAACAAAGCCGACACAAAAGTGTCGGCTTTGTTTTATTTTGTCCTGTACTCACCCGGGGTAGTGCCGTACATTCTTTTGAACATCTGTGAAAAATGCTTTGGGTCGGAAAATCCAACGCTGTACGCAATCTCGCCTACGGGGATCTCTGTATTTTTGAGCAAAAGGGCTGATTTTGAAAGTCTTATGTCAATAAGATTTTCCATGGTGCTTTTTCCTGTCTCTTTTTTAAACAGCTTGCACAGATGATTTTGAGTCACGCCCGAAAAAGACGCGATATCCGAAATTTTCAAATTTTCATCCTTATAATTAATGTTGATATATGCCAGAGCCAGTGATACGGGATCGTTTCTTTCCTGTTTTTCGGTAGAAGAAAACAGAGATAATAGCGAATAAAAAACGCCCAACATGGCATATTCTGCGGAAATGCTTCTGTTGTTCCAAAGCTCTTCTATGGCACGGATTATGCGGTCTGCACATTCGTAAGTCTTATCAAAGCGCACTATGCTTTTGTGTCCGCTCGGGTAAAAAGCATCGAGAAGCTCGGCTACCTTGGGTCCCTTAACCATAATCCATGCGCTTTCGTACAGAAGATTTGGAGTCGGCTCACGAATCTCAACCTGACCCGGGCGAATCGTAAGAACGCTTCCTTGTTTGAAGCTTTGCCCGCAAAACTTTCCGCCGCCGGATGTTATAAATTGCAAAATATAGCAATCACGTACAAGAACGTAACGTCCCTTGTTTCTGGAACGACCGCGTCCGAGCTCGAGAACTTCAAGCGGTGCGTCGTCAGAGGACGTCTGACGAATTATCCTGATTGTACCGTCGTCGGAAAAAATATAACTTTTATTTCTCATTTTTTCGTCCTCCCGTCTTTTTTATAATATATTGTAAAGCGTAATTTGTCAACCCCAAAGCGTAAATATCAGGTTGATACATAGCAAAAAAGAGTGTAAAATAAAGAAAAATGGGTTGGAGGGTGACATGATAAGCAATTTTGATAAATTCAGAAAAGAATCCTTCTTCTGGTCGCGTTTGGGTTTTTGCTTTGATCCGCCTGTTATGGACAGCAAAGGAAAACAGATTATTTTCTCACGGGATTTTGATAAATATCGCAAAATTCATGATGAATTCCGCGATGCGGGTATAAAGTACCACACAACGATTTTAAGCTCAGGTTGGGTAGGTGTAAACAAATTTGACTACACTCTGACAGATGAAATTCTCGATGCTCTTCTGCGCGACAATCCGAATATTTATTATATGCCGAGGGTCAAGCTGAACGCTCCGCCCGAATGGTGCCGCGAAAATCCCGAGGATACGTTTGTCTATTTCAACGGACCGAGAGAGGCAGATAAAATAAAGGCTCTTGCCTGCACAAATGAACAGGATTGGTTTGGAATGAAGCGAGTGGGCTATCCTGTAAACGGCGGAAATAACGATTTCGAGCCTCCAAATCACACAAATCTGGGCAGCTCTATAGCTTTGCAAAGCTTTTCCAGCGAAAAATGGCGCATCGATGCGGCCGACGCCCTGCGGCGACTGATGGACCATATCGACCAAACTCCCTATAAGGATCAGATAATCGGCTACCATATCGCATACGGTGCTTGCGGTGAAACGACTGCCTGGGGCTCGTGGGTATATGATACTTATCACGTGGGCGATTACGGCATTTCTGCGGTGCGAAACTTCAGAAAATTTGAAGAAGAAAAATACGGTAGCCTCGAAACGGCACTCAATGCTTTAAAGCTAAGCTCGGAGGATGAGATTCTGCCACCCGATCCCAAGGTAAGATCGGGTAAAAAAGAGAAGCTTTCCGATTTCATGTTTCATTGCGACAATTCCCTGCTTGCCGCAGATTACTATGAATTTTTGTCCGATACAAACGTGGATTCGATCGAATATTTTTGCAGCACGGTAAAGGAGCATAACCCCGATTTCTTCGTAGGAGCTTTTTACGGATACACAGCTGTCGGCGGCTGTTCTCATGCGGGACATCTTGCCATTGACCGCGCGTTGTCGTCGCCCTATATCGACTTTCTTTCTTCTCCCAAGGGCTATCATATGTGTAACGCGGGTCAGCCCGGTGGAGAGCAGGCTCCTGCCCAGTCTATAGCAAGAAAAAAGATCTGGCTTGACGAGATCGACAACAAGACCCATATCGATCCGAGGAATCGCGACGAGGTCAAGGATTTCTTTGAAACGAAAACTATTTTATGGCGTGAGGTCTGCAAAAATCTGTCGAGAAACGGCGGATTTTGGTTTATGGATCTTGGCGAAGGCTCCTTCTCTTCCCCTGAGATCATGTCCGAGATCAAAAAGATGACCGAATTTTCAAAGGAAATAAACAAACAAGAGCACAAAAGCATTTCACAGGTTCTTCTGGTAAAAGGGGACGTTGCAAAGCGTAGACATTCACTTTCCCGCGAGCTTCACCAAGCTCTTGAATACGAATTGCAGTACCGTCTGACGCACATCGGTGCGCCCGTGGATTTTCTGCGCGTCTCCGATCTTGAGGAAATCGACCTTTCTCAATATAAAATGATAGTTTTCGGCGACACCTTCTATTTTGACGACGGACAGGTTGAGAAGATCCTCTCAAAGCTGAATCCCGATGCAATTATCGTATGGAACTATGCACCCGGTGCACTTTTGCCTGAATTTTCTTATGAAAACGTCAAGTCAGTCTGCGGAATGAGTGTTTGTGAGAGATCTGAAAGTAATTCGGATCACCCTGCACTATACGTCCGAGAGGAGAGTGGAGTAACTGTACTTGATCGATACGAAACCGGTGAAGCAAAGATCGCCTCGACGGTTCATCTCGGCAAAAAAAACATTCTTGCAGCCACCCCCGATCTCCAAACCTCCGATTACAGAAAGCTTGCGGAGAAAGCAGGTGTGAAGCTGTATGCGCCCGAAGGTGTGACGGTTTACGGCGACAACCGCCTTGTATCTTACTTTGCAGGTGAAGACGAAGGAGCACAGATCCGAGTCGAAGATAAGATAATAAACATTCCCCCAAAAGGTTTTTATATCTAATATAGAAGGAGAGGCGATTTTGCCTCTCCTTTTTATCTTTTTCTAAACTCGGTGGGGGTAGTTCCCGTGACCTTTTTAAAGATCCTGTTAAAATTTGACAGATTGCTGAATCCGCACTCGGAAGAAATGTAAAGTACGGTCTCGTTTGTGTTCCGCAGCATGGTTTTTGCCAGCTCAACGCGTTTGATATTAATGTAATCCCAGGGCGAAACGCCGTTCAGCTCCTTGAAAAGGACCGAAAAATAGGTACGGCTGAAGCAGGAAATGTCTGCTAACTCCTCCAAGGACAGCTTCTTTGAAATGTTTGTGTTTATATACTGGATCACCTTGTCCATATTTTCAAGGTTTTGAATATTTCTGTAAGTCGTTGCGGGGCGTATTTCCTCTTCGCGGCTTCGAAGCAAGGTGACGAGAATTTTGTAAAGGTTGGCTTTGATAATTATTTCGGCGCCCGGGTCGGTTTTTTGGCACTCTGCGAACATTTCTTCCATGTTTGAGCGGATTATCTCTACCGCCTCGTCCCGGCTTTCAAAGCAATTCTGACATCCCTCGCTGAGCAGTTGACGGAGAAAGATGTCGTCGAAAAAGTTCATGCCCGGCGACCAGACCATTCTCGGCTCGAATTTAAGATCAAGGAAACAAGGCGGCTCGGTGCCGTCTATGCGCTCTATCCAGTGCGGCTGATTCGAAAAAAACACGAAAAGCTTTCCCGGCTCGATGGTGTGCCGTGTATCGTCAACGAGAAAAACGCCTCCGCCGCTTTTGACGTAGCAGATTTCTATCTCGGTGTGGTGATGCTCGACGAACAGACTTCTGTTTGGGTCCGGAATAGATTCGTACATTTTAAGCACGCTTTGTCCGTAGTTATCTTTTATGGGCAAAGTCTCGTTTCTTTTCATGATTTTCTGCTCCAATCGTAATATAGTATCAGAACATCGTAATTTATTTGTTGCTTTTGGACGAAAAATGCATTAAACTAATCTTAACATAAATATTATCATGAAAGGCAGTTAAAACAATGGACGAAAAGAAAACGTTAAATGAACTGATTGAAAACAATGTTAATGTCAGATCCAACCCAACAGAACTGAAGATCACTGATCTGAGAGTTTGCAACATCAACGGCGCTCCGAAGCACTGCCCCCTTATCAAGATCTACACAAACCAGGGTATCGTAGGCTACGGTGAGGTCAGAGACGCATCCAGCGCAACTTATGCTCTTATGCTCAAGAGCAGACTGCTGGGCGAGAACCCCTGCAACGTTGACAAGCTCTTCAGAAGAATCAAGCAGTTCGGCGGTCATTCCAGACAGGGCGGCGGTGTTTCCGGTATCGAGCTTGCACTCTGGGATATCGTTGGTAAGGCTTACGGTGTTCCGCTCTATCAGCTTCTTGGCGGTAAATTCCGCGACAAGGTAAGAGTTTACTGCGATACCGATGTCGACGGCAAGCACACAGGTACAGACATGGGTCATGCTCTCAAAAAGAGAATGGAACAGGGCTTTACCTTCCTTAAGATGGACCTTGGTATCGAGCTTTTGCTCGACGAGCCCGGCTGTCTCAACGCACCTCTCGGCTTCCTTGAGGACATCAAGAAGTATTCCATGAAGGCGATCAACCACCAGAAGGGTTCCATCGATATGGATATGATGCTCGGCAAGAACTACGAGACCTTCACTATTCCCCACCACGCAACGGGTATCCACCTGACACAGAAAGGCATGGACTATCTTGAGGATTACGTAAGACAGGTCCGCGACGTTATCGGATATGAGGTCCCCCTTGCAATCGACCATTTCGGCCATATCTGCATCGAGGACTGCATCATGTTCGCAAAGCGCCTTGAAAAGTACAATATTGCTTGGATCGAGGACATCGCTCCCTGGCACTATACAAGACATTTCGAGAAGATCTCCAATGCTGTAAACGTTCCCGTTTGCACAGGTGAGGACATTTACCTTGCAGAGAACTTCGAGCCGCTTATGGCAAACGGCGGTGTATCCGTTGTTCACCCCGACCTCCTTACAGTCGGCGGTTGCATGGAAATGAAGAAGCTTGGTAATATGTGTGACAAGTACGGCGTTGCTATGGCTATCCACATGGCGGAAAGCCCCATTGCTATGATGGGTGCTATTCACTGCGCGGCAGCCGTTCAGAATATTCTTGCAGTTGAGTTCCATTCTATTGACATTCCTTGGTGGAATGATCTTGCAAACGGCATCGACAATCCTCTCTTTAAGGATGGTTTCGTAAAAGTTCCCGAAAAACCCGGTCTCGGCATTGACAGCCTCAACGAGGAGCTTATCGCCGAGCATATCCACGACAAGTATCCCGGACAGTGGGAGCCTACCGACGAGTGGAATAAAGAATGGGCAAACGACCGCGAATGGTCGTAACAGGAGGTCTGAATATGTTTGATTTACACGGAAAAACCGCCCTTATAACAGGCTCAACTCAAGGTATCGGACTTGCTATCGCAAAGCAGTTCCACGAGGCAGGCGCTGAGGTTATTATTCACGGTGCAACAAGCGAAGAAAAGTGTATCAAGGCTATGAACGAGGTTGGCTGTCGTCGTTACGTCACAAAAAATCTCGCAGAGCCGGACGCAGCAGAGGTTATTTATGAAAAGACGGGTGACGTTGATATTCTCGTTCTTAACGCCAGCGTTCAGTACAGGAAGGCATGGATCGAGATCACTCCCGAAGAGTTCGAGACGCAGATCAACGTAAACCTGAAGGCTTCCCTTGCAATGATCCAGAAGTATTATCCTTATATGAAGGATCAGAGCTGGGGCAGAATTTTGACCGTCGGAAGCGTTCAGCAGTACCGTCCTCACAAGGATATGGCGGTTTATGCGGCAAGCAAGTGCGGTCTTATGAGCATGGTTGAGAATATCGGAAAGCAGATCGCGCCTTACGGTGTTACAATCAACAACCTTTGCCCCGGCGCTATTGCAACTCCCAGAAATGCCGATGCAGTAGCTGATGAAGCGTACCTTTCAAAGGTTTTGGCGGGTATTCCTGCCGGCAGAATGGGACTTTCCGAGGACTGCGCTCCCGCCGCTCTCTTCCTTTGCTCCGACGAGGCTTCTTACGTTACCGGAAGCGAAATAATCGTTGACGGCGGAATGCACCTTTAATTTTTGAAAGGATAATTTTAAGGATATGAATTTCAACGACAGAGAAAAAATAATCGCCCTCACTCCTCTGTGGAAGGGTGAGAGATTCCCCGACGGAAGACCGAAGGTGGAAGACAAGTACCTTGACGCACTCTACGGCATGACACTTGAGGAGGTTTGGAAGCCCATATACGTTCTTGGATATGAGCATCAGTTTGTGGGCGGCGGTCTTGCACCCATGCAGACACTTCACGATGACGGCAGAAAGCTGGTCGGACGTGCCGTAACCTGCACGTATGCACCCACACGTCCCGACCTCCACGACGTTCAGTTCAACCGCGGAGCCGAGGACGGACTCAAGGGCAACTACAACCAGTGGGTCATTGACTCCTTGGTAGAGCGTGACGTTGTGGTCTGCGATATGTACGATAAGATCTATAAGGGAACTTTCCTCGGCGGCAATCTCACCACTGCGCTTCACAACCGCACAAAGACAGGCGGTGCCATTATTTGGGGTGGTATTCGTGACGTTGAGCAGATGAAAAAGGTTCCCGACGTTCAGGTTTACTACCGTGGAATTGATCCCACTCCTATTCGTGAGTTCGTTATGAAGGACTGGAACGATATCACCAACTTCGGTGGCGCTGTTTGTCTCCCGGGTGACGTCGTGTTCGGTGCGGGCGGCGGTGTTCTGTTCATTCCCTCCCACCTCGTTGCTGATGTTGTTGAAGGTGCGGCAAAGACCCACGTAAAAGACGATTTCGGCTTTGAAATGATCTGCCAGGGCAAGTTCACCACCGCTCAGATCGACAGAAATACATGGTCGGTTGAAATGCTGGACATGCTCATGGACTTCATTCAGAACGATCCCCGCGGCGCCGAATATCGCGATCTTGACTGGAGCAAGGAATACGACCTGGCCATCAACGGCGACCCCAACGACACTCAGACAGCACTCTGATACATAAAATCCCGCCTTATTTTGCGCAAGGCGGGATTTTGTTATTTTTTTGTTTCCCTTCGCGTAGAATGATAAAAAAACAGGCGGAGAGATATGAAGAGATCGGGGTTTATTTTAAGTATTTTATTTTTTACGGTGGTGTTTATCGCCGTGTGTTTGATTTTGGGATTTCTTTCTTTGAAGGTTATTGATTCACAAGACGAAAAACACGTTGCAGCCGAGCCTGAAACATTTACGGTGATAATCGACGCAGGACATGGCGGCGAAGACGGCGGTGCCGTTGGAATCGACGGCAAGACCCTTGAAAAAGACGTAAATTTATCGGTGTCATTATACCTCGGACGTCTTCTAGAGACTGAGGGGGTAAACGTAATATACACGCGAACCGAGGATATTCTGCTTTACGATAGGAGTGTGGATTATAAGGGGCGCAAAAAAGCGCTTGATCTTCGTGCTCGGCTCGAGGTGGCTCAGAACAATCCCAAGGCGTTGTTTGTAAGCATTCACATGAATGCATTTGGTGACAACAAGTACAGCGGAATGCAGGTCTATTATTCGGATTCGACCGAGAGCAGTCAGTTGCTCGCCGATTTGATACAAAAGATGTCTCGTTTTCTGTCACCTGACAATGACCGAAAGATCAAAAAGGCAAATTCCTCTATCTTTCTGCTTGACCGCGCCCCGGGCGTTGCGGTGCTTGTTGAGTGCGGTTTTCTTTCAAATTATGAGGAATGTTCTTTGCTTTCGACCGAGGATTATCAGAAAAAGGTGGCTTTTGCCGTATTCCGTGGAATAATGGACTACAAAGATGGAAAAACCACTTGAAAAAATGGAGAAAATAATCTATAATTAAAGGTAGAAAAGTCAAAAGGAAGGACTCGATGATGAAAGGTCTGAAAACCATATACATATGTAGCGAATGCGAATATGAAAGTCCCAAATGGTTGGGAAAATGTCCGTCCTGCGGTGCTTGGAACGCTTTTGTCGAGGACGTTGTGAAGGACTCGTCAAAGATTGTGGCCGCGCCGAAGCGTGTATCAGCCAACGTTACGGGTGCCGACAACCATGCCCAGCCCTTTTCGGAGCTGGCGCTTCCCTCTTATATGCGCTCTGAAACAGGTCTCGGCGAGCTTGACCGAGTTCTCGGAGGCGGTCTCGTTCACAGTTCGGTCGTTCTGTTGTCGGGGGAACCGGGTATTGGTAAGTCAACTCTTTTAATGCAAATTTCCGATGCGCTGAGTAATACGGCATTCGACGGTCGAGAGCGAAACGTGCTTTACGTTTCAGGCGAGGAATCGGGCGGTCAGCTTAAGCTGAGAGCCAGACGCCTTGGAATTGAGGGAAAAAATCTCCATATCCTCACCGAGACAAATATTGAAAATATCCTTGACGAGATCTCCAAGCTCAAGCCCGACGTTGTTATCGTCGACTCAATACAAACCATCTACAGCGACAGAATTTCAAGCGCTCCGGGCAGCGTGACGCAGATAAAGGAATCTGCTCTGTCATTTATAAATCTTGCAAAGAGCGCAGGAATTTCCATGCTTTTGGTAGGCCATGTAAACAAGGAAGGAACTATCGCCGGTCCGAAAATTCTTGAGCACATGGTAGATGCCGTACTGTATTTCGAGGGAGAAAGACAGCAGTCTTATCGAATTATCAGAGCGATCAAGAATAGATTCGGTTCAACAAATGAGATCGGTGTCTTTGAAATGACCGATAAGGGTCTTGAAGAAGTAGCCAATCCATCCGAAATGCTTCTTGACGGCAGACCCAAGGACGTTCCCGGAAACTGCGCCGTTTGTACCATGGAAGGAACTCGTCCGCTGATAGCGGAAATTCAGTCACTCGTAGCCCCTACCGCCTTTCCTGCTCCGCGTCGGACAACAAACGGTATCGATTACAATCGGATGTGCCTGATACTCGCTGTTCTGGAAAAGCGGCTCAACCTGAAATTCTATCAGAACGACGTTTATCTGAACGTCATCGGCGGTCTTCACATCGACGAGCCTGCGTCAGACGTAGCGGTAGCACTTTCGATGATCTCGAGCCTTACGGAACGAATCGTTCCCGACAATCTTATTGCCATCGGTGAGCTTGGGCTTTCGGGCGAGTGTCGCGCGGTATCAAGCCTTGATATGAGAATACACGAGGCAGCAAGGCTGGGCTTTACCCGCGCCATAGTTCCCGCAAAAAATCTCGAAAAGCGAAATTTGAAGGTTGACGGTATCGAACTGATCCCCATAAAGAGCATTTATGAAGCTCTTAAAGTGCTGAAAACAAACGAATGATGACAAACCCTCGGCGGTTACACCGCCGAGGGTTATTTTTATTTCTTCTTTTTCTTTTTAAGTACCACAATGGCCAAAACGATAGCAACAATCACAACAGCCGATGCCGCGATTATGATTACCGTAGTCATATCACCGCCCGCTTCACCTGCGGTTCCATCGTCTGTGGAAGGCGTATATGTGCCGTTGGATACAGCTTTGATCGTCAACTCGCCCTCCGCAAAGCGCGTATTGATTATTTCAGCAAATTCGTCCGAGCCGACCTCAAAAATAGCCGTGTCGGGCACCTGAGCAAAGGACTGAAGCTTTGAAATATTTAAAACGCAGGAGAATTTCTTTGAAACGGTACCTTTAACAAGCACCTTTTGGAGCGACGTAC
>JAZODH010000037.1:0-18408 GCA_045596925.1 Eubacteriales bacterium | reverse complement strand
CACCTTTTCTCTCTTGCGGATATCGAGCATTACAGTCCGAGCGAGAATCCCCGCTGGAATATGGAGAATCTCCCCTGTATGCCAAAGGAATTTCATTACGAGCTGAAAAAGGGAAGCGACAAAAAGGTGGATGAGGGCGTTCTGCGTCAGTTTGAGACTATCCGCACCCTTTGCCGCCGTGACGACGTTGACGCTATAATCAACGCAGGAGACGCGGACAGAGAGGGCGAGGTCATCGTGCGCCTTTGCATACGCAAGGCCTTTGACGATCGTGACCTGCCCGAAAATAAGCGCGTGATGCGCCTTTGGCTCCCCGATCAGACCCCCGAGACCGTCCGTGACGCACTTGCGGAAATGAAAGAGGACGCGGAATACGATAACCTGGCAAACGAGGGCTTTGCCCGCACCTTCATCGACTGGCTCTATGGCGTGAATTTAACCCGATACGCCACTCTGCGCACCGGAACTCTTTTGCGCGTGGGACGGGTAATAATCCCCATAGTCAAAGCTATCTACGACCGGGATATGGAGATCAGAAATTTCGTTCCCGGCAAATATTTTGCTGTCCAGAGCCGCGCTGAAACGGGCGGCGAGGTGGTGGAGCTTACCTCAAAGCAAAAATTCGACCACGCAGACCGTGCGAAAGCGGACCAATATTGTGCCGAGCTGAACCGTCGAGGCGCGATGGTTACGTCGGTAAAGAAGAAAAAGGAAGTTATCGCGCCCGGAAAACTCTATTCACTCTCCAAGCTCCAGAACGTGCTTGGTAAGAAATATAAGATGTCAATGGCGCAGAGCCTTGAGATCGTTCAGAAGCTCTACGAGGAGGGCTATCTGACTTACCCCCGTACCAACTCCGAATACCTGGCAACGGCGGAAAAGGACAAGATGAAGAAAATTATCGGAAGCCTGTCGAAGATCGGCTATCCCGTGGTTTTCAAAGACAAAAAGACTATCTTTGATGACTCCAAGATCGAATCCCACTCCGCTATAACGCCTACTTATAAAATTCCCGACAAAAACCGACTGAATGAAAACGAGAAGATCGTTTATTCCACCGTTGTCCGCCGATTTGTTGCGGTGTTCTGCGCAGAGGACTGCACGGCAAACAAGACCGAGATAACTATTGCGGTCAACGATACCGACACGCTGGAGACATTTACACTCAAAGGCTCGGTCATTCTTGAGGCCGGCTGGACGAAGTACGACGATTTCAGTCAAAAGGACAAGCTTCTCCCGAACCTTGCAAAAGGCGATGCAGTAAATATTGATTTTCAGCCTGTGGAAAAAGAAACATCACCTCCCAAGCACTATACCATCGAAACGCTGAACAACTATCTGAAAAACCCCTTCCGCGAGGAGAAATCCAAGGCGAACGAGGACGGTTCGGACGACGAGGACTACCGCGCAATCTTCGAGGGTCTTGAGCTGGGTACCGAGGCGACACGAACGGGAATCATCGACAACGCACGCAAGAGCGAGTATATTCTGCTCAAAAAGGACGTTTACACAATTCTTCCCGGCGGCGAATTCCTCATTGAGTCACTGCAGAGAATGAATATCAGCATGGACAAGTACAAGACCAGCGAGATCGGCAAGGCACTGAAAAAGGTTTTCCGCGGGAATATGACCGTTCGGGAAAGCGTGGAGCTTGCGGAACAGGAGATCTCCGTTTATTTTGAAAAACGCGAGGCACCCGTCGAGCAGGATACGGACACGGGCTTCTTTGGAGACGTTGTTGGAAAATGCCCGCTGTGCGGCAGAGACGTCAAGCGCGGAAAGCGCTCGTATGGCTGTACCGGATATAAAGAGGGCTGTAATTTCTCTGTTTGGAGCTATATTTGCGACAGAGCTATATCGGTCGCTAATATGAAGCTTCTGCTTGAAACGGGGAAGACCTCAAAGATTCAGGGATTTGTGTCAAGAAAGACCGGCAAACCCTTTGACGCAACCCTTGTTTTGCGTGACGGAAAGGCTGAATTTGATTTTGCGAATCAGCAGTAAAAACATACCTCAAAAAAATTTTTGAAACTTTATTTATTTTTTTGTGACCTTTTGACCACCTGATGCGTATTATAGGTGGAGCAGGTCGAAAGCGAAAGGAAAGTTGCAGTGCACACGACAGACTTTGAAGCGGCGTACGACAGATACGCAGACATGCTTTACCGTATAGCACTGTCCGATCTCGGCAACTCCCACGATGCGGAAGACGCGGTGCAGGATACTTTCGTTGCATACTTTTCATATAAAGGAAGCTTTGAAACGGAGGAACACCGAAAAGCTTGGCTTATCCGAGTGCTTATAAACAAAGCGCGGGACGAGCTGAGGCGCAAAAAGGTACGTTCCTACACCTCCTTTGACGATATTCCCGAGATAGCCTCGGCAGAGCCTGAGGACAGAGGGGTCATGGAGGAGATTCAAAAACTCCCCGAAAAGTATAAAACGCCCATAATCCTACACTATCTTGAAGACATACCCATAGAGAGGATCGCGAAGATCCTCGGAATTACCCTTTCGGGTGCAAAGATGCGCCTGAAACGGGGACGGGATATGCTGAGAGAAAAGCTGGGAGACACAGTGTAAAAACGGACAGTATTGAAAGGAGCCTTTTTAAAGGCATGAATGAACAGTTTAAACCAAGCGTAAAGGAGCTTTACAGCTCTCTGCGCGCTCCCGAATCTCTCAAAGAGAAGACCCTTGCCGCTGTCGGCACGGGGAAGACTGAGAAGAAGGCAAGGATTCTTGAACTTAATTTCAAGACTCTCGGTGCCATTGCCGCTTGCTTTCTGCTTTGCTTCGGGCTTCTGCTTTCGGGGATTTTTGAGGGCGGCAGTGTAAATATATCGCTTGACGGAAAGGATATTGCCGCGCAGACCGTCATCGGACGGACGTCGAGTGTGACCTATCTCCCTCAGGCGGCCCCCATGTCCGTAAAATCCGCGGACAACACTCAGACCTCCGCCGCCTTGAGGCTTGACGTTGAGATCGACGGCAAGACGACGGTGCGCGTCGAGGGCGCAACGCTCGCACTTGAAAACGACCGGGAACAGCTTTGTGCCGTATCCGGGGAGACCGTTCTCGAGGGCGATAGTACAGTCTACGTTCTCCTTGAGGACGCAGACGAAATAAAAGTGACTTTCACTTCCAAAAAGGAAGAAAAGACACTGGTGATCACAGAAAATTCGGACGGAACATACTCTGTCGGAATAAAATAAAAAACAAAATTTAAAAGAGGTAAATTAAAATGAAAAAGACACTCTCTCTTGTACTTGCTCTGACGCTCGTACTCACACTCGCATTTTCCATGGTAGCTTGCGGCGGCAAGGATGACGACGTAAAGGATCCCGAGACAACCGAAACTCCCGCAGACACAGACGAAAATCCCGCAGACACAGACGAAACACCCGTTGATACAGACGAGACTCCCGCAGGCGAGACTTGGGGTAAGACTCTTCTTGGCGTATTCAACGACGCTATCGCAGCAAACCCCGCAGCAACAGCTGACGAGCTTGCACAGGCAGTTATCTCTCACGAGAGCATTCTCTTCTTCGGCGGCGTAACTCCCATGGAGGCAGGCGCTGAGTGGATGCCCGGTTTCACAGAGGCTCCCACAGGCTGGGCAACATGTGCAAACTTCGGTCCTATGATGGGTTCTATCGCATTCGTTGGTTACATCTTCACACTTGATGAAGGCGCTGACGTTGACGCATTCAAGGCAACACTTGAGGCAAATGCTGATCCCCGTTGGCAGATCTGCGTTACCGCTGACGAGACTATCATCGAGAACGTTGGCAACACAGTATTCTTCCTTATGAGCCCCTTCACAAACAACCCCGACGCTCCCGTTGAGGAGTAATATCAACTACTGATATACTCGTGTACATTTACGGCGGATACGGCCATGCCGTGTCCGCCTTTTTTATGAAATGAGGTGCAAAGATGCTTTTCTCAAGCATAACTTTTCTTTTTTATTTTCTTACCGCGTTTCTGATATTGTACTTTGCGGTTCCTCGTAAGCTCAAGAACGTAGTTCTGCTTGCTTTCAGCCTTTTGTTCTATGCCTGGGGAGGCGTAAAATATGCCCTGTTGATGGTGGTAGCCATTTTCGTTGGCTATACCTTCGGTATTCTCGTTGACAAGTTCAGAGAGAAAAAGCGGGTTGCCGTTGCACTCACCTGGACGGCGGCGGCGATCATTCTCGCCTTCATGCTGTACTTCAAGTACACCAACTTCTTTATCGACAACATCAACAACATTTTCGGCAGTAATATATCCTTCCTTAAGATAACCCTGCCGGTCGGTATCAGCTTCTATACCTTCCAGACCATCTCTTACGTTATCGACGTTTATCGCGGCACACCCGCACAAAAGAATATTATTGATCTGGCGGCTTACATTTCCATGTTCCCTCAGCTCATTGCAGGACCTATCGTTCGCTACGTTGACGTTGCGGCAGAGCTTAAGGAAAGAAAGCACAGCTTCGATATGGCGGCAGAGGGTATCAGACGTTTTATTATCGGTCTTGGCAAGAAGATCATTATTGCCGACCGACTCAGCGAGCTTTGCGATATGCTCAAGACCACCGATGAGAAGTCTGTTCTCCTTTACTGGGTATACGGTATCTCGGTTGCCGTCTATATTTATTTCGATTTCTCGGGCTATTCCGACATGGCAATAGGCTTGGGCAAGATCATGGGCTTCAAGTTCCTGGAGAACTTCAATTATCCCTTTATTTCAAAGAGTGCCACCGAGTTCTGGAGACGTTGGCATATGTCCCTTGGATCCTGGTTCCGCGATTACGTTTATATCCCTCTGGGCGGTAACAGAGTTCCCAAGTGGAGACATGTAATAAACATTTTCGTTGTATGGTTCCTCACGGGCTTCTGGCACGGTGCGGCATGGAATTTCATCATCTGGGGATTGTTCTTCGGAATACTCCTTCTCATTGAGAAATTCTTCATTTATAAATATCTGGATAATAGTAAGGTTATAGGTCACGTTTATACGCTTTTGGCGGCGGTTCTCAGCTTCGTTGTGTTCAACGCGACGGATATGTCCGAGGCGTTCCTCTATATCGGCAGAATGTTCGGTGCAGGCGAGTTGCCCTTTGCGACCACGGAGATACTCTATTACCTGCGTAGCTACGCGGTAATATTCGTAATGGCGTTTATCGGCGCCACGCCCGTTGTGAAGAATACTGCCATCAAGCTCTCACAGTCGGAGAAGGCGGGCAAGATCGTGAATATTCTCGAGCCTGTTTTCCTGCTTGCCGTATTTGCGGTTGTTGTAGCATACCTTGTGGATGGCTCTTTCAGCCCGTTCCTGTATTTCAGATTCTAAGGAGGTCGACGTAATGAGTACAAAGATTAAAAATATAATAGTTTGCGTTCTTATGGCGGCGGCACTTCTTGTTCTGACTGCGCTTTGCTTCATCCTGCCCAAAGACGATTTTCTTGACGCAGAAAGAAGACCCCCCGCGGAGTTCCCCGATCCCACCATCGAGAACATCATGAAGGACGGCGTTGAGTATAACGACAGCTTCATGTCAAAGTTTGAAAAATACGCTATTGACGCGTTTCCTTTCCGCAACGAGTTCAGAACGCTCAAGGCGATATTCGTAAATTACCTTCTTCTCCAGAAGGACAATAACGATATCTACTTCGTCAACGGACAGACCTCCAAGCTGGATTATCCCTTAAAGGACGATATGACCGAGTTTGCGACGGAAAAGTTCAACGAAATATTCGAGCTTTATCTTAAGGATAAGACGGATAATATCTATCTGTCGATCATCCCCGATAAGAACTACTTTTTGGCAGAGCAGAACGGATATCCTGCTGTCGACTTTGATAAGCTGGTAAGCGATATTAAGAACGGCACGGAATTTGCCGAGTATATCGATATTTTCGATTCGCTGACGGTGGACGACTACTACAAGACCGACACTCACTGGAAGCAGGAAAGCCTTGGTAAGGTAGTAGATAAGCTTCTGGGCGCTATGACCGGCGGCAAGATGGGTGAATACAAGGAAAATACCCTCAAAAATCCTTTCTACGGCGTGTATTACGGTCAGTCCGCGCTTCCTCTGCCTCCCGATACCATCAAGTATCTGACAAACGAAACTATCGAGGGCTTGAAGGTCACGGTTGCGGATTCTATCACGGGCAGACCGCTGGATAGCACCGTTTACAACATGGATAAGGCATTCGGCAAGGATCCCTACGAGATGTTCCTGTCGGGCGCTACACCCATTGTGGTGATGGAAAATCCCTCTGCCAAGACGGATAAGGAGCTGATCATCTTCCGTGATTCCTTCGGAAGCAGCATTTCTCCTCTTCTGACCGAGGAATATGCAAAGGTAACGCTTCTTGATATTCGTTACGTTCAGACAAATATGCTGGGCAATATGGCATCGGTATACGGTTATAGCTTTGAGAACGCAGACGTGCTCTTCCTTTACAGCACTCTCATCCTCAACACTGCAAAGATTTTCAAATAATATTCACGCAAGTGAAAAAAACATCCCCTCTCGGCGTATAATACACCGAGAGGGGATTTTATTATGAATGAAAAGAAATACGCAAGAGCGGGGTACGTAGCACACCTGCTTATCTGCATTGGCGGCGGTGCGGTGCTCCTTTACGTTTTTTTGCGCTTTGGACTGAAAATCGTCCTGCCCTTTGCCATTGGCTGGGCTGTGGCGCTTCTCATCTCTCCCGTGGCAAAAAAACTGGCAGGGAAGAGTCAAAAAGGCGAGCGGGTTTGGTCGGTTGTCCTGCTTGTGGCACTCTTGTCTTTGCTGATTTTTTTGATCGTCATTGCATCAAATCGGCTTTTCCGTGAGGCGCGCCAGCTTCTCCTTCGTTTGAGCGAGGGAGAATTTTCCGACATACCCGAAAGGATAGGCGCGCTTATAAAAAGCCTGACCGATAAACTTCCCAGCGCGCCCGAGGAGGGCGGATTTTTTGACTTCTCGGAGGAGATCGTTACAAACCTCGTGTCAAGCGCCGTGTCGGGCGTCACGAACGTCCTGACTGGAATTTTGTCCTCTGCCGTACGAGGCATTCCGTCCTTTTTGCTGTTCGTTTTCGTTACCGTCATATCGAGCTTTTATTTCTGCTTTGACATATCGGTTTTCCACGGCTTCGTCCGCCGTATACTGCCGCCCAAAATGTCGGCGGCATTGCCCGATGCAAAAAGACGGGTCATGGGTGTGGCGGGCAGATATTTTCGAGCCTACGTGCTCATACTGCTCATGACCTTTTGCCAACTGTTTTTGGGATTTGGAATAATGCGTATCAGCTATTCCTTTCTTTTGGCGCTGGTCATCTCCTTTGTGGATATCCTTCCCGTGCTTGGAGTGGGAAGCGTGCTCATTCCCTGGGCGGTCTTTTCCTTCGTGTCGGGACGGTGGAATTTCGGCATAGGACTTCTCATAATCTACGGCTGCGTCACCGTGGTGCGCCAGATCGCCGAGCCGAAGATCGTGGGCGGAAGCATCGGACTTCACCCCTTGGCGACCCTGGCGTCAATGTATGCCGGGCTGAAGCTTTTGGGGGTGGCGGGACTTATCATAGGCCCTGTTGCGGCGATCATTGCAAAAAGCTGTCTCGATCTGGCGCAGAAAGGGAAGACGTAAAAAACAAAAAGGACAGCCTAACGCAAGTAGCTGTCCTTATTTGTTTTAATTTGATTACATAGCTGTGAGCTTCTTTGTGAACTGGCTCTTCTTACGAGCAGCTGCGTTCTTGTGGATGATACCACGGCGAGCAGCACGGTCGATCTTCACAACAGCGGCCTTGTATGCAGCCTCTGCCTGAGCCTTGTCGCCTGCAGCAACAGCGGCCTCGTACTTCTTGATCTCTGTCTTGAGAGAAGTGCGGAGCATCTTGTTCTGAAGCGTCTTACTTGCAGTAACTTTTACGCGCTTCTTTGCAGATTTGATATTAGGCATATCACTTTACCTCCCTTAAAATTTTGAGATATTCAGACGGAGCATTTTCTGCCTGAGAGGGTGCAAAAAACGCAAACGTACTTTTCACTTCGCCTATTATAACCTATATTTGAAGAAAATGCAATACCTTTTTGAAAAGTTTTTTGAGATTTTTTCAATTTTTATATGATATTTTGCCTTATTACGAGATAAACGAGAAGATCAGCGGAATGGTAATGACCGAAAGAACGTGGGAAATAAGCGCCATGCCCGATGCCACGGTGGTGTCCTTGCCGTATGCGTTTGGGATAACGATGGTGTTCAGTCCCAGGGGCATAGCAAGGGACGCTACGGCGCAGACGAGAAAGCTCTTTGATAGCTCAAGCCCCAAAAGCAGATAGATTCCGATAAATATCAATGGATAAAGGACAAGTCGGATAACGCTCACAAGATAAACGCTCTTGATCTTTAATATTTTACCGATGTTTGCCTTGGCTATGGTCATGCCCGTGATGAGCATTGCGATAGGTGACATACAACCGCCCACCGAGTCGATAAGCGAAACGGCAAATCCCGGGAGCTTAACGCCTGTGAGACCGATTATGATGCCCAGGATCATACATATAAACATTGGATTTATCAAATTCTTCAGGATCGCTTTTGCACCGCCCTTGTCGCTGTCGCGGAGCAGGGCGGGGACACCCCAGACATAAATGAGTACCCACAGAACGAGGGTGAAGATTATGTATTCCAGGAAAACGTCGGGGAAAAGCGCGCTGACAACGGCGTTTCCCATGAACCCAAAATTGGAAAAGCACAGTCCGTAAAGATAGATGTTGCGGGTGTACTTGTCCTTTGTTATCAGACGCGTAAGGAGCAGGGAAAGGGCCACCACCGCGATCTCGATGCCCACCGAGAACAGTAACAGTTTACCTGCGCTGCTCAGCTTTGCGGGGGTGAAATTGCCGATGAATGTCCCCAGCACCAGGCAGGGAATGAACAGATAATTCTCAAGCTTTGAAAGTGCCGATTCACTACCCTCGGGCAGGAACTTCAGGCGTACCAGCACGTATCCCGCGATTATCAGCGAGAAGAGAAATGCCATTTGGTTTAGGGTTGCGGAAATGAGCATCGATCTTGCCTCCGAAAATGTCATCCTCGGTATTATATCCCCGAAAGTCGGTAAAGTCAATACTTTTGATGCTTTTTCTCGGAGCAACAAATTTGCGCAACGATGCAAAATTTACAAAAATGTAACACAAATATACAAAAAAATTTACTTGATTTTGCAAAATCGTGAAAGTGACCGAAAACAGGCCGTTCATTTGTTTATATTTGTATATAAAAATACCTTGACACAGGGCAAAAGTTGTGATAAAATTTTATACTGCATTATAATTGCTGTAATATGCGATTTTTTGCGGTAAAAGGTATTTTTCTTCGGAATATATTATATGCCGCAAGGTCGGAAATGTTACCTCAATCAACGACATAGAAGGAGTGTAATTATGGTCGTAAAAGAGCAAAGACTCGGTAAAAATGTCAGAATGAGCTTTTCCAAGGCGCGCAATACTCTTGAGTTGCCCAACCTTCTTGAGGTTCAGACAAAATCTTACGAGTGGTTCCTGCGCGAGGGCCTGGACGAGGTTCTCCGCGACGTATCTCCAATCATGGACTATTCGGGAAATCTCCAGATTGATTTCCTGTCCTACACAATCGATCCCACACCCAAGTACCCTGTTGAAGAGTGCAAGGAGAGAGACGTAAACTACGCAGCCCCCCTGCGTGTAAACGTTCGCCTTACCAACAAGCAGACGGGCGAGGTGAAGGAGACCGAGATCTACATGGGCGACTTCCCCCTGATGACCGATAACGGTACCTTCGTTATCAACGGCGCAGAGCGTGTAATCGTTTCTCAGATCGTCCGTTCTCCCGGTATGTACTACGCTTCCGATATCGACAAGTCGGGTAGAAAGACATACTCTGCACAGGTAATCCCTTACAGAGGCGCATGGCTTGAATACGAGACCGATATCAACGGCGTAATGTACGTTCGTATTGATAAGAACCGTAAGCTCCCCATGACTATCTTCATCCGCGCTCTCGGTGTTGCCTCACGCGAGGAGATCTACGGGATGTTCGGTGAAGAGGAGTCTCTCGTTGCAACCTTTGAAAAGGACGAGATGGACGAGCTTGCAGACCGTAATAAGACAACTCCCGAGATCGAAGCACTCAAGGAGATCTATAAGAAGCTCCGCCCCGGCGAGCCTCCTCTGGTCGAGAGTGCAAGAACTCTTATAAATAACTACTTCTTCGATGCCAAGAGATACGACATCGCCGCTGTGGGACGCTATAAGTTTGACAAGAAGATGTCTATCGTTGACAGAATCAGCGGCCACCGTGCAGCTGATACCCTGGTAAGCCCTCTGACCGGTGAGGTCATCTGCGAAGCAGGCGCTGTCATTGACTACGCAAAGGCTCTTGAGATCGAGCGCAACGCTATAAACGAGTGCCGTATCGTTCTTGATAACGGTACTGTTGTAAAAGTGTTCGGCAACAACACCATCGAGCCAGAGTATCTGCTGGGCTTTGACCTCCGCGACTGCGGAATCAAGGAGAAGGTAAGAATCTCCGTGATGAAAGAGATCATGGAGGAGTGCGAGGGTGACGTTGATGCGATCAAGGCAAAGGCGAAGGAAAGAGTCGCCGAGCTTTGCCCCAAGCACATCACAAGAGACGATATCTTCGCCACTATCGGTTATATCCTCAACCTTTCCCACGATGTGGGCAAGACCGACGATATCGACCATCTGGGCAACCGCCGTATCCGCTCTGTGGGCGAGCAGCTGCAGAATCAGCTGAGAATCGGCTTTACTCGTATGGATAAGATCATCAAGGAGAGAATGACCACCCAGGAGAACGACAAGCTCACACCTCAGGCGCTGGTCAATATCCGCCCTGTGGTAACGGCTATCCGAGAGTTCTTTGGTTCTTCTCAGCTCTCTCAGTTCATGGATCAGACAAATCCCCTGTCCGAGCTTACTCATAAGCGCCGTCTTTCGGCTCTCGGTCCCGGCGGTCTGTCCCGTGACCGCGCATCCTTTGACGTTCGTGACGTTCACTATACTCACTACGGAAGAATGTGTCCCATCGAGACCCCCGAAGGTCCTAACATCGGTCTTATCTCCTACCTCTCTACCTACGCGCGCATCAGCGATTACGGCTTCATCGAGGCTCCTTACCGCGTTGTAAAGCACGTAGAGAACAAGAAGACAGGCGAGATCGACAGCTATGTTACGGATGAAGTTCTGTACATGACTGCCGACGTTGAAGATAAGTATATCATTGCACAGGCAAACGAGCCTCTTGACGAGAACGGCAAGTTCTTAAACAAGAAGGTTACTGCAAGAGACCGCGCAGATTTCATTGAGATCGAGCCTTCGCGCGTTGACCTGATCGACGTTTCTCCTAAGATGGTCGTTTCTGTTGCCACCGCAATGATCCCCTTCCTTGAAAACGACGATAACACCCGTGCGCTCATGGGTTCGAACATGCAGAAGCAGGCAGTTCCGCTGATGGTTACCGAGTCTCCTATCGTAGGAACGGGTATGGAATATCAGGCTGCTTGCGACTCCGGCGTTGTAATTCTCGCAAAGCGCGCAGGTACGGTTGACTTCGTTGACGCGGACAAGATCGTTATTACGGCTGAGGACGGTACAAAGGATACCTACACGCTCATCAAGTTTAAGAGAACCAACCAGGGTACCTGTATCAACCAGAGACCTATCGTTTCTCTTGGCGAAAAGGTTGAGGCAAAGCAGGTTATCGCCGACGGTCCCGCAACCTCCAACGGTGAGGTCTCCCTCGGTAAGAACGCCCTCATAGGATTTATGACCTGGGAAGGCTACAACTACGAAGACGCGGTACTGCTCAATGAAAAGCTTGTACGCGACGACGTATATACGTCCCTTCATATCGAAGAGTACTCCCACGAGGCAAGAGACACAAAGCTCGGCCCGGAGGAGATCACAAGAGAAATTCCCAACGTGGGTGAGGATGCATTAAAGGACCTCAACGCAGAGGGTATCATCAAGAAGGGAACAGAGGTCAGAGCCGGCGATATTCTCGTAGGTAAGACCACACCCAAGGGTGAAACAGAGCTGACTGCCGAGGAAAGACTGCTTCGGGCGATCTTCGGCGAGAAGGCAAGAGAAGTAAGAGATACCTCCTTGCGCGTTCCTCACGGCGAGTCGGGTATCGTAGTTGACGTCAAGGTATTCTCAAGAGAAAACGGCGACGATATGCCAACAGGCGTAAACAAGATCGTTCGCGTATATATTGCACAGAAGAGAAAGATCTCTGTTGGTGACAAGATGGCGGGTCGTCACGGTAACAAGGGTGTCGTTTCAAGAATCCTTCCTCCCGAAGACATGCCCTTCCTGCCCGACGGAACTCCTCTTGATATCGTGCTTAACCCTCTGGGCGTACCTTCCCGAATGAACATCGGTCAGGTTCTTGAGGTGCACCTTGGTATTGCTGCAAGACGCCTTGGCTGGAAGATCATGACCCCCGTATTCGACGGTGCAAATGAGAAGGACATTATTGAGTGCTTGCATCAGGCGGGCTACTGCCGTGAGATCCTTCCCGGCGAGAACGTAGACGGTAAGGCTATATTCAAGAAGGTTGAGACCGAAAACGGAAGCGACCTGCAGAGACTTGATGAGTCTGTAACTCCTTGGTCCGACGAGTGGAACGAGCTGTATAACGCAAATCTGCTCCGCGTGATCGACGGTAAGAGAATAGTTTACGACGGTCGTACGGGCGAGCCTTTTGATAACCCCGTAACGGTAGGTATCATGTACTACCTGAAGCTCCATCACCTGGTTGACGATAAGATCCACGCACGTTCCAACGGTCCTTACGCTCTGGTTACACAGCAGCCTCTGGGCGGTAAGGCACAGTTCGGCGGACAGAGATTCGGTGAGATGGAGGTTTGGGCGCTGGAGGCTTACGGCGCAGCATATACCCTCCAGGAGATCCTGACTGTCAAGTCGGACGATATTACGGGACGCCGCAAGGCTTACGAGGCAATCATCAAGGGTCAGAATATTCCTACCCCCGGTGTGCCCGAGTCCTTCAAGGTTCTGGTCAAGGAGCTTCAGTCCCTGGCTCTCGACGTTCGTGTGCTTGATCGTAACGGCGAGGAGATCCAGTTCTCCGTGCTCTGTGACGAGGATGCACCCGCATCACGCCGCAGAAACGACGAGAGGTTTGAGGACGACCAGTTCGAGGGAACAGTTGAAACAGATGAAGTTTATGATTCATATACCCTTACAGATGAAAACGGCGAAGAGATAATCGAAGCCGAGGAAGATGATTTCTCGGATGACTTCGGTCTCGACGTAGCAGACGGAGACGGGGACTATTAATGGTTGAATGTCTCCGCCCGACCGCTTGACTGTTTGCGGTACTGATGGGAACAGATAAAAATTCCCGAAAATTTCATTGAAAGAGGAATAAGGTATTATATGGAACATAATGAATTTGCGTCTATAAAAATCGGTCTTGCTTCCCCCGAAATGATCAGAGAATGGTCCTACGGTGAGGTTAAAAAGCCCGAAACCATAAATTACAGAACACTTAAAGCCGAGGTTGGCGGACTTTTCTGCGAGCGTATCTTTGGCCCTACCAAGGACGGCGCTTGTATGTGCGGAAAGTATAAAAATTCCCACAATAAGGAAGTCCACACCTGCGAAAAATGTGGTGTTGACGTAACCACAAAGAAGGTTCGCCGCGAGAGACTGGGTCACATCGAGCTTGCAGCTCCCGTTTCCCATATCTGGTATTTCAAGGCGATCCCTTCCAGAATGGCTCTCGTTCTGGATATGTCCCCCAAGCAGCTTGAACAGGTGCTCTACTTTGCTGAGAACATTGTTCTCGATCCCGGTATGACACCCCTCCAGAAGGGAACGGTCCTCACCGAGAGACAGTACGCAGAGTACCTTGAAATGTACGGTAACGAGTTCCGTGTAGGCATGGGTGCGGAGGCTATCCGTGAGCTTTTGTGCGACGTGGACATTCCCGCACTTGCAAAGGAGCTTCGCGAGGAGCTTCAGACTGCCAGCGGACAGAAAAAGACAAGAATCATCAAGAGACTTGAGGTGGTTGAATCCTTCCGTAAGTCCGGCAACAAGGTTGAGTGGATGATCCTTGACGTTATCCCCGTAATTCCCCCCGATATCCGTCCTCTCATTCAGCTGGATGGCGGCAGATTTGCTTGCTCCGACCTGAACGAGCTTTACAGACGCGTTATCGCAAGAAATAATCGTCTCAAGAAGCTTCTTGAGATCAGAACCCCCGAGATCGTTGTAAGAAACGAGAAGAGAATGCTCCAGGAGGCAGTTGACGCACTTATCGACAACGGCCGCCGCGGAAAGCCCGTAACGGGTGCCAGCAGCAGACCTCTCAAGTCTCTATCCGAGATGCTCCGCGGTAAGCAGGGACGCTTCCGTCAGAACCTGCTTGGTAAGCGTGTTGACTATTCGGGTCGTTCTGTTATCGTTGTCGGTCCTACACTCAAGATCTACCAGTGCGGTCTGCCACGTGAGATGGCTCTCGAGCTTTTCAAGCCCTTCGTTATCAAGAGACTTGTAGAGCTGCAGAAGTGCACTAACGTAAAGGACGCTCAGAAGAAGATCGAGCGCGTTTACCAGTATCCCGAGGTATGGGACTGCCTTGAAAACGTAATCAAGGAGCATCCCGTTCTTCTGAACCGTGCGCCTACACTTCACCGTCTGTCCATTCAGGCATTCGAGCCTGTGCTTGTGGACGGCAGAGCAATTAAGCTCCATCCCCTTGTATGTACAGCCTTCAACGCCGACTTCGACGGTGACCAGATGCCTGTACACGTACCCCTGTCAGCCGAGGCGCAGGCGGAAGCACGCTTCCTTATGCTCTCCGCAAATAACCTGCTCAAGCCCTGTGACGGCCGTGCAGTAACCGTTCCTTCTCAGGACATGGTCCTCGGCTCTTACTACCTCACAATGGAAAAGGACGGCGAGCCCGGTGAGGGACGCTTCTTCCGTAACTTTGACGAGGCTATGATGGCTTATGCAAACGGACAGCTGGGTATCCACGCAAAGATCAAGGTAAGAGTTGAAAGAGAAGTAAACGGAGTTATGTACTCCCGCATCATCGACGCAACTCTCGGACGCCTTATCTTCAATAACTCTCTGCCTCAGGACCTTGGCTTCGTTGAAAGAAACGAGGACAATATCCTTGACCTTGAGATCGCATTCGTAACGGGTAAGAAGCAGCTTGGCCAGATCATCGACAGATGTATCAAGTACCACGGTTTCCCCGTAACAGCCGCAGTTCTTGACCATATCAAGGAAATGGGTTATAAGTATTCTACCCGCGCCGCTTTCTCCATCTCGGTTTACGACATGGTCGTTCCGCCCGAAAAGAAGGGAATTCTGGCAGAGGCAGAAAAGCAGGTTGAGGAGATCTCCGAGCACTATATGATGGGTGAGCTTTCCGAGGAGGAACGCTACAAGGCAGTAGTCGCTATCTGGGACAAGACCACAAATGACGTAACAGGTAAGCTCCAGACAGCACTTGGACGCTATAATCCTATCAAGATCATGTCCGACTCCGGTGCCCGCGGTTCTATGGCTCAGATGAGACAGCTCGCAGGTATGCGTGGTCTGATGTTCTCCGCAACAGGTAAGACCATGGAGATCCCGATCAAGTCTAACTTCCGTGAAGGCATGAAGATCTTCGAGTACTTCATGGGTGCAAAGTCCTCCCGTAAGTCACTTTCGGATACGGCTCTCCGTACCGCAGACTCGGGTTACCTTACCCGTCGTCTGGTTGACGTAGCGCAGGTCTTGATTGTAAGAGAGGATAAGTGCGATACTACCAAGGGTGCTTGGGTAAGCGCGATCCTCAACGACGAGGGCAACGTGATCGAGCCTCTGAAGGACAGACTCGTGGGCAGATATACAATGGGCCCCGTAGTTGATCCCAAGAGCGGCGAAGTTATTGTTGACGACGACGTAATGCTCGACGAGGAGATCGTTGATAAGATCATCGCTCTCGGTATTGATAAAGTTTGTATCCGTACACTTATCCAGTGCCACGCAAAGCTTGGCGTCTGCGCACACTGCTACGGTGCCGACCTGGCTTCCGGTAAGCTTGTTTCCGTTGGTGAATCGGTTGGTATCATCGCAGCTCAGTCTATCGGTGAGCCCGGTACTCAGCTGACCATGAGAACCTTCCACTCCGGCGGTATCGCAGGCTCGGATATTACTCAGGGTCTTCCCCGTGTAGAAGAGCTCTTTGAGGCGAGACCTCCCAAGAAGACAGCGATCATGGCAGAGCAGGCAGGTACTGTTCACCTGAGACTCAACGAGGCAACTCATACCACCGAGATCATCATTCACACCGACGACGGAGAGACTGCAAAGTATCCTATTCCTTACGGCTGGGCTATTACCGTTGCCGAGGGTGACAGAGTCGAGCTTGGACACGCTCTCACAAAGGGTTCCAAGAACCCCGCAGATATCAAGCGTATCCAGGGTCTGGACGCAGTTTACGACTACGTTGTATGCGAAACTCAGAGTGTTTACCGCTCTCAGTCGGTTGATATTAACGATAAGCACGTTGAGATCATCGCACGTCAGATGACACGTAAGATCCGCGTTGACGAACCCGGTGATACAGACCTTTTGACCGGCTCTCTTATCGATATCCGTGAGTTCGAGGAAGCAAATAATCTCGTTACCGAGAGAGCAGCGGCAGAGGGCAAGACTCTTGCACTTGCAACGGGTACACGCGAGCTTCTGGGTATCACAAAGGCGGCCCTCCAGACCGAATCCTTCCTGTCCGCGGCATCCTTCCAGGAGACCACAAAGGTTCTGACCGATGCGGCTATCAGAGGTAAGGTCGATAACCTTGTTGGTATCAAGGAGAACGTAATTATCGGTAAGCTTATTCCTGCCGGAACAGGTATGGAAAAGTACCGCGCGATCGAGGTTGACCGCGCAGAAGAAGATTCTGCATACGCAGTTGATTCTGCAGAATAAAAATAAAGGCGAAGCGCAAACGCGCTTCGCCTTTTCTGTTTTTAAAAAATCCCCGATGCCATGCGGCATCGGGGAGGATATTATTCTTTGGGGATTATGGGATAAAGCTGAATGTTGTTACCGCCGTCAACAATAAGCTCTGCACCTGTCGTGTTGCGGGCAAGAGCCGCGAAATACCAAACGGCATCTGCAACGTCCTTACCCACGGCAACGTCACCGATAGGTGTGTAACGGGAAGGAACGTCACGATAGAAATCGGGGTTTTTCTCCCAGCGGTCGGTCTTGATCATGCCGGGGAGAACAGCATTTACGCGAATGTTGTACTTTCCAAGGTCAAGGGCAAGAGCGCGCATCATGCCAAGCTGACCGCCCTTTGAAGCAATGTAAGCCACACGGTCGGGAATTGCACGGTAAGCGGTGTTGGAGTTGACGAAGATAATATTTCCGCCGCCGTTTTCCTTCATGCGTTTTGCCGCCTCCTGGGAGAGCACGAAGTTCCAAACCACGTTTGTGTTCAGAACGCGCATAAAATCGGAAATGGGATTCTCAAAAACCTTCATGTTAAGCCCCTGATCCGCGGCGTTGAGAACAAGGGTGTCAACAAAGTAACCCTTGCCGTCAAGAAACTCAAAAAGCTTCATTGCAGAAGCCTCGTCCACATTCCCGTTTTCATCAACGGAGTTGATCGAATAACCTGTAATATCGGCCTCGGGGAATTTCGCCCGATAGCCCTCAAGAGCCTCGGTAACGCTGGATTCCTTTCTGCCCGTGAAGATCACGCGGTAGCCTTCGGACAAAAATCTTTCAACAATGTCAACGCCTGTGTTTATGCAAGCGCCTGTTATAAGTGCAGTTTTCATTTTTTTACCTCTCAGAAATAGAATTTAGATTCGGGCGGACGAATATCCGTCAGCGCACCCGTGTAGTGACGAAGCGTGTGGGGACGGTAGGGATGAGCCAGGCAAGCCTCCTCGTTTATCTCGATTCCGAGACCGGGCTTGTCGGGGATGGTTATGTAGCCGTCCTTGTATTCAAGGTTCTCGTTTGTAACGTCAAGACGGTAATCAACGTCGCTGTACATGATCTCAAGGATCGAGAAGTTGGGGCAAAGTGCGGCAAGCTGGAGGGTTGCGGCATTTGCAACGGGACCCGAGGGGTTGTGAGGTGCAAAGCCGATGTATCTGCTCTCGGCAGTAGCCGCTATCTTGCGCAATTCGGAAATACCGCCTGCGTGGGAAATGTCGGGCTGAATGTAGTCAGCCGCACCCAGATCGAACATGCGGTTGTAATCCCAGCGTGTGTAAAGTCTCTCGCCGGCGGAGATCGCAACGGGAGATTTGTCGCGAACAGCCTTGAGAGCGTCCAGATTGTCGGGGGGAACAGGCTCTT
>JAZODH010000036.1:0-41153 GCA_045596925.1 Eubacteriales bacterium | reverse complement strand
TATTCTTTAACCCATCGCCTCCCGCAGAGTTTCAAGCGCACTTTTTTCGATACGGCTCACGTATGAGCGGGATATTCCCAAAAGCTGTGCCACCTCTCTTTGGGTCAGTGGCTCACCACCCGAAAGTCCGTAGCGTAGCTGTATTATCTTCCTCTCCCGCACGGACAAGGCACTGTCCACAAGCTGTCTTGCCCTGTCACTCTGTATCTTTCTCTCAACCTCCTCGCAAACGTTCTCGTCGCTGCTCATTACGTCAATGTAGGTCAGAGGATTGCCGTCCTTGTCCATGTCGATAGTCTCGCTGAGGGACACCTCTGCCTGTATTTTTTTCTGCGCGCGGAAGTGCATCAATATCTCGTTTTGTATACACCGAGCTCCGTAGGTGGCAAAGCGCACTCCGCTTGCGGGCCTGTAAGAATCGACCGCCTTGACCAGTCCCACCGTGCCGATGGATACCAGATCGTCCGCGTCCTTTGCGCCCGAATAATACTTGCGGACGATGTGAGAGACAAGTCGCAGATTGTGAAGTATCAGCTTTTCTCTTGCGCCCTCGTCTCCCGTTTTCAAAAACTCGTCAAAGAGTCGCTTTTCCTCCTCCGGATCAAGAGGCGGCGGAAAGCCCCCCGGAGTGGAAATGCCCAAAATAAGGCAGGCGGCCTTCAACGCGATAGACAGCAGATAGGTAAACATATAATTCCTCCCAGTCATAATTTACTCATAAAATTTTATGTGAAAATCTTTTTTTCTTGCCTGTACACAAAAAAATCGGTAGTGTAAATCCCTTTTCGGTTGACATCGGGAAACAAAAATGGTAAAATAAATATGTAAAATACAAGAAATTCCGACAAATCTTTTTTGTCGGTCGACAAGCGAGGAGAACATGGAAAAACTTATTGGAAATGCGGTAGTAGGTCAGTCGGGCGGTCCCACGGCGGCAATAAACGCAACGCTGGCGGGCGTTATCCGCGGCGTACTTGACGAAAGCTGTCACGGTGGTGCCATAAAAACTCTTTACGGCATGAGAAACGGCGTTGAAGGGCTTCTTGAAGAGAGACTTGTGAACTTAAACGAGCTCTTTGACGACGAGCAAAAGCTCACCGATCTTGAAAACACCCCCGCGGCGGCTCTCGGTTCCTGCCGAAAGAAGCTCCCTGCCATCTCCGACGGCAAGGAGACCTACGAAAAGCTTCTTGAGATATTCAAAAAATACGACATTCGATATTTCTTCTACATAGGCGGCAACGATTCAATGGACACCGCCGCAAAGCTCAGCGAATTTTCCAAAATTTGCGGATACGAGATGAGAATTATCGGCGTCCCCAAGACCATTGACAACGACCTTATAGTCACCGACCACACCCCCGGCTTTGGCTCGGCGGCAAAGTATATCGCATCGACCGTCCGCGAGATAATCCGCGACTGTGCGGTCTGCACCGTAAAGGCTGTTACCCTCGTTGAGATAATGGGACGTGACGCAGGCTGGCTCACCTGCGCGTCGGCTCTCGGTCGTCGCGTTGACGGCTTCGAGCCGGACTTGGTCTACCTGCCCGAAAGGGACTTTGACGCAGACCAGTTCCTGTGCGACGTGCGCGCGGCACTTGAGCGCCACCCCAACGTGGTCATCGCGGTCTCCGAGGGCATAAAGTCCGCTGACGGCAAGTACGTATGCGAGCTGCTCGGAAGCGGTTCCACCGACGTTTTCGGTCACACTCAGCTGACGGGCTGCGGAAAGGCTCTTGAGCATCTGGTAAAGCGCGAGATCGACTGCAAGGTTCGTTCCATCGAGTTGAATCTTCCCCAGCGCTGTGCTTCTCACCTGGCGTCAAAGACAGACCTTGATGAATCTGTCCTTGTCGGCCGCGGCGCGGTCAAGGCGGCATCTGAGGGCGTCACCTGCCACATGATGACCATCCTGCGCAAGTCCACATCGCCTTACGAGATCGAGATTTCCTCCTCGGACGTTTCGCTTATAGCAAATCAGGCTAAATCCGTGCCTGACGAGTTTATAAACGCAGTAGGAAACCACGTCACCGACGAGTGCGTAGACTATTTACTTCCTCTCATCGCAGGAGAAAACACCCCAAGATTCGAAAAAGGTTTGCCCGTTCACGTAACAATATAAGATGAGGAGCACTATGAAAATTTCAACCGCACTCGGCTCCCTTGTACACCGACCGTTCAAAGAAGCAATAGACATCGTAGCAAAAGCAGGATTCGACTGTGCCGATTTTACATTTTCCGCACTTCCCAAAACGACCCTGCTTGACATTTCCGCCGAGCTGGAGACTTACCGCGATCTGCGACGCTTTGCTGACCATATCGGCATTTCCTTCAACCAGGCGCACGCTCCATACGCGTCGAGCACAGGAGACCCCGAGCAGGACGCCATAATATACGAGCGCATCAAAAATTCCATACTTCTCGCAGGAATCCTGGGTGTCAAACATATAATAGTTCACCCCAAACAGCACCTGCCTTACCGATATAACGAGGCAGTCCTAAAAGAGATGAACTACGATTTCTACAGCTCACTCATTCCCTACGCCGAAGAGGCGGGAGTGAAGATCGCCATCGAAAATATGTGGAAAAAGACCCCCGCAGGAACGCACATCGACCACAGCGTTTGCTCTCACATAGAGGAA
This sequence comes from Eubacteriales bacterium, assembly GCA_045596925.1. Lineage (GTDB taxonomy): Bacteria > Bacillota > Clostridia > Oscillospirales > CAG-272 > SIG710. The sequence goes on along the minus strand of JAZODH010000036.1, from coordinate 38,511 downwards.
CATATCGAATATATCGACATGATGGACTCACCTCTATTCGTTGCCTGCCTTGACATCGGTCACTGCGCGCTTGTGGGCGAGGATCCTGCGGAGTCGATCCGTCGGCTGGGTCACGACCGCCTCCACGCGCTCCACGTGCATGACGTTGATTACGTCAACGACCTGCACACCCTGCCCGGCTGCTCAAAAATTGACTACAAGCCTGTAATAAAAGCTCTGCGCGAAATCGATTACGACGGCGAATTCACTCTTGAAGCCACAAAATTTCAGTTGGGCTTCGAGGAAGAGTTCTGTCAAGAGGTCTACACCTTCATGGCAAAACGCGCAAGATTTCTTGCAGACATGAGGTTTGAGGATTAACATGAACGAAAAATATATTCCCCTGCTCCGTCAGTACTGTGATACCCTTGTGCGCTCACAGCTTCGGGGCACTGGAGAAAAGTCACTTGACGGCGGAATTTTGTGCCGTCCCTGCGCTATGATCCACGGGCGCATAGCCGATGCGGTCTACCCTCTTGTCTACATGGCAAATATCACGGAAAATGTCAACTATCTCCACTCCGCATATCTCGCATTTGACTGGAGTGAAAATATGCTCTGCGACGATGGGGCAATGTACAACGACGCCACAAAGACATGGCAAGGAACCACGGTTTTCTTCGCCATTTCCTTGGCCGAGGCGTTACACACAGGCGCGGATATAATTGCCCGTGAGGAAAAGCAGAAGTGGGAGGCGAGACTGCGCGCAAACGGATGTTGGCTTTTCAAGGTGCTCACCGAGAAGCACTCGACTAACATAAACTACCTCGCATCAAACAGTCTTGCCCTCTATCTTATTGGAGAATATTTCGGTCTTCCCGAGTACACACGGCAGGCAGCGCGCCTGGCGGAGTTTTCTATGGAACACTTCACCGAAAACGGCTTTCTCTGGGGTGAGACAGCACACGGCGGCAGAGGCGATCACAGCCGTGAGGCAATAACCGAAAAGGGTTGCCGTCCAATCGACATGGGCTACAATTTAGAAGAATCCCTGCCGGCGCTGGTCAAGTACGCATACTTCTCAAAAAATGAAGCAATGCTCACCCGTCTTGAGGAAATTCTTCTGAGTCAGCTTGAGTTCTTCCTGCCCGACGGTGCCATCGACAACAGCTTCGGTTCGCGAAACAACAAATGGACGTATTGGGGTTCGCGCACCTCGGACGGATGTATTTCCATGTTCGCACTTCTTGCCGACCGAAATCCCCTATTCGCGGAAATTGCCGACAGAACCTATTCCCTGCTTCAATCCTGCACCGCGGACGGACACCTTTACGGCGGTCCTCACTACCACCGCCACGGAATCCTTCCCTGCATACATCACACCTTTCCCCATGCGGCATCCCTTGCCTTTGCCACAGAGTACGGCAAGAAAGCCGCGAGATCGGGATATCTGCCCGTCGACCGTGCAAAGGCAGTGCAGTACTTCCCCGAGATCGACACCTTGAAGATCGCGGTTGGCAAATACCGTGCGACCATCACAGGCTACGACTGCAACACAGGCGAGGGAAATCACGTCAGCGGCGGCTCGCTTACCCTGCTCTACCATTATGACAAAGGCCCGATCATCGCCGGCTCAACCCTGGACTTCAGAAACTCCGAGGCGAACAACTTCCAGCTTCCCACGAAGCTCACCGAGCACCGTTCTCTCGTTCCCCGTCTTGAGGTGATCAAGAGCGGCAAGAGGTTCACGTCAGCATACGACGACACGGTTAAAATGCAAGCTCTGGAAAAAGACGGCGCGGTAGAAGTCACTTGTCCGTGTGGACTCTACACAGGCGCAGGCGCAAGATTACCCGCTGACGTTGACCGCAAAGCTAAATACACCTTCACTGAGAACGGCGTCACCGTCCGCATCGAAAATTGCGAGGGCGCAAAATACGTTCTGCCTCTCATCTGCGGCGAGCCGGAGATCGTCTGCGGAACGCTCGTTTCAAAGGACGACATCTTCTACCTCACCGGCGGGTTTGAGGCAACCGAGTACGTGATCGAGCCACAAGACGGAATTATTGAGTTTAAGATTATATAAAAGAGCCTCCCTCCGGGAGGGAGGTGGATTTTGCACAGCAAAAGACGGAAGGAGCCGGCGCGGCTTTGAGAACAGATAAATTTCAATGTATCGCATTCTCCCTCACCCGACTCCGTCGGGAGCTCCCTCCCGGAGGGAGCCTCACAAAATTCACCGAAATCGCAAGCAAAAATCAAGGAAAACATATGAAATTCGAAAAAAGAAATTTAGATGACAAAACCGTCCGTGCCCTGATAGAATAAAGATACCCCCGACAGACCTTGAAAATCTGTCGGGGTATCTTTATCTTCCCCGGTATTCCTGTTTGAGCACCTCTGCCATCTCCTCGGGAGATTCCTTGCACCCTCCTGCAAGCCACATTTTTATTATGGCATTAAGTCCGTTTCTGAAAAATTCAATGTGATATTTCAAATTTCCGTCTATTTGTTCTGCCTCGGCACGCTTTGGATCGTATGTCGAAATAAGATGCTTGTCATCATAACAAAGCTTAAAATAAGTTTTGTAAAACAGCTGATTTTCCTTTATGTGCGTAAACATCTTCAACGCACCGCTTCGCTCGTTGAAATAGTCGTAATCCGCAAAAAGATTGCTGAAATCACTTTCGAGCTTTTCTCTCGTCCTGTCTGCCAGGTCGTATATATCAATATAGTTTGCATAAAAAGTGCTTCTGTTCAGTCCCGTGATCTTGATAATATCCGCAACGGTTATTTTATTTATTTCCCTGGTCTGAAGAAGCTCCACAAAAGCTCTCTCGATCTTTTCCTGCGACTCTCTTCTCCGCTTGTTGTTCTTTACATTCATACTTTTCTCCATTATTCCGACAGTTGTTGTAAAATTGATGATTGATTTTATCGCTCAAATGTATTATACTACAAATGCAATAAAAACACAAGTGTTGTTTTAATGAAAGGAGAAAAAATGAAAAAAAGTAGTTTTGTTGCATTGATTTTAGGTACGGTAAGCGGAGTTCTGTTCGCTCTTGGTATGTGCATGGCGCTTCTCCCCGAATGGAACGCCTTTGGAACGGGCGTAGCCATGGGCAGTGCCGGAATCGTCCTTGGTCTGATCACACTCATCGTATGGTGCAAAATGGAGGGTAAAAAGTTGCCGAAGATGAACTTAGGCAACGTTCTTCGCTCCATTTACAGCGTAGTTGCCGCGCTTGTGCTGGGAACGGGAATGGCACTTTGCCTCGTTGCCGAAAAAATTGTTCTCGGAACCCTGATCGGTCTTCTTGGGATCATAATGCTCATCGCCCTTATCCCCATGATCAAGGGAATCAAATGAGTTTTACGAGAATATTAAGAGATCCGCACGTCGGTTTTTTTGCAAACTCGGCTTGTGCCATAGCCTTTATGGTGCTTGGGCTATACGTGCGCTCATGGTGGTTCGTAACGGTTGGAGCCTATTACGCCGTTCTTGCCTCTGCTCGCTTTGCGGTGCTGAAGATACAGCGGCAAGCAAAAGGAGATCACGACACAGAGCTTTTTTCGAAGAAGATAACAGGCATCCTGCTCATAGCCCTGTCCTTTTGTCTGGTCGGAATCAATATACTTGCCGCCGTCAAGGACAGGGGAACCGCATTTCACAAGATAATCATGATTGCAATAGCAACGCACACCTGCGCTAAGGTGACACTTGCGGTCATAGGTATGGTAAAGGCACGGAAAATCGCATCACCCGCGATAAAAACTCAGCGAAACATTGCACTTTCCGAGGCGATCGTTTCGATCTACACGCTCCAACGCTCAATGCTCGTTTCCTTTCCCGGAATGAGCCTATCGGAAATTAGGTTATTCAACATTTTAACGGGAACGGCAGTATGGATCGCTGTTTTGATTCTCGGAATCAATCTTACAGGAGGAAGAAAAGTAGACATGGCAAAATCAAAGCTTGCACAAGCAAATCAAAAAATTGCGGAGACCGTCACAAGCGGCTACAAAAAGATAGAAAAAGGCGTGTTCGGCGGATATAAGAAAATTGAAAAGGGTGTCGTTGACGGATACACGAAAATCGAAGATAAATTTGTCGACGCTTATTTGACCAAAGACGGCGAGACCGTAGAGGAAGCCAAGGAGAGACTGAAGAAAGAGAATAAATAAGAAAAGCAGCCTCTCGGCTGCTTTTCTTATTTAAGCTTCTGCTGTTTCTTCCAGAACCACATGACAAAGCTGTGGGGCATTATTTTCACGAGAAGCACTTGCGCCTTTGCCTTAAAACCGGGAACAACGTAGTCCTTTTTCGTCTTTTCGAGGGTGCGCCACGCCTTTTTTACGATAAAATCACTCTCGTACATGGCAACGTATTTCTTTACGACCGCATCTCCGTCAGGCTTTATCGCGCGGTCGAAAAACGCGGTCTTGGTCCAGAAGGGGCAGACTGCAAGAACGCGGATACCGTCCTTTTTAAGCTCGCTTCCAAGTGCTCTCGAAAAATTGAGAACGAATGCCTTTGTTGCGCCGTATACGTTGATATACGGAATAGGCTGAAACGCCGCCACCGATGCAATCTGCACGATCTCCGAGCCTCGTTTCATGTAAGGCAGAGACAGGTAGGTCAGCGCCGTCAGCGCGCGGCAGTTAAGATCTACCATGCCGAGATTTTCCTCAAGCGTCAGGTTGCTGACGGCATCGAATTTGCCGTAGCCGCTGCAATTTATGAGAATACCGATCTCGGGCTTCTCGGCTTCAAGTAACGCCCCAAGCTCATCTGCCGACTTAGGGTCTGCCAGATCCATTGGAATTGCACGGACGGGGTACTCAATAACTTCCTTCAGCTCCTCCAAACGCTCAGCGTTGCGGGCGATCACCCAGACCTCGTCATACTTGCCGTGAGACGAAAGAGTCTCGACGAATTTGCGGCCGATTCCGCTTGATGCACCTGTAATTATCGCAATTTTCTTCATTATTATCTCACTTTCAAAACGTGGGGCTTTCAAAAAAGCCCCACGCTATTTTTAACCTATAATTGTCTTTGTCCAGCCGAACTTGTCCTCAATACGGCCCATCTGGATACCTGTGAGAGTATCGTAGAGCTTCTGGGTAACGGGACCCATGCTGGTCATACCTGCGGGGAAGCAAATTTCCTTGCCGTGGTCAATAATCTTGCCAACGGGAGAAATAACTGCCGCCGTACCGCAAAGTCCGCACTCTGCAAAGTCGGAAAGCTCCTCGCGGTAGATCTCTCTCTCCTCGACCTCAAGACCGAGATATTCCTTTGCCACGATCATAAGACTGCGGCGAGTGATGGAGGGGAGAATTGTGTCGGACTTGGGAGTTACTACCTTGCCGTCCTTTGTTACGAACAGGAAGTTCGCACCGCCCGTTTCCTCAACCTTTGTGTGCGTTGCGGCATCAAGGTACATATTCTCGTCAAAGCCCTCGTTGTGAGCAGTAACAATAGCGTGAAGGCTCATTGCGTAGTTAAGACCCGCCTTGATGTGACCCGTTCCGCAGGGAGCAGCACGGTCAAAGTCGGAGATCTTGAGGGTCAGAGGCTTAACGCCGCCCTTGAAGTAAGGACCTACGGGGGTAGCGAAAAGTCTGAACTGATAGTCCTGTGCGGGCTTAACGCCGATAACAGGGCTGATACCAAAAATGAAGGGTCTCAGATAGAGAGAAGCACCCGAGCCGAAGGGAGGAACCCATGCGGCGTTTGCCTTTACGACCTGCTCAACAGCGTCAATGAACATACCCTCAGGAAGCGCGGGAATCTCAAGACGAAGCGCGGAATCGTGGATTCTCGCGTCGTTGAGGTCGGGGCGGAATACAACTATTCTGCCGTCCTCGGTGGTATAAGCCTTCAGGCCCTCGAAAACAGTCTGTGCGTACTGCAGAACGCCTGCGCACTCGCTCATTGTAATATCAGCGTCCTCGGTGAGTCCGCCTTTATCCCACTTGCCGTCCTTGTAGTTTGCTACAAAGCGCTTGTCGGTCTTTACGTAGCCAAAGCCGAGGCTCGACCAATCAATATTTTTCTTTTCCATAATTCTATTCTCCTAATTTCAGCAATCTGCGCCCATCTGAAGCGCCTTGCGGTTAACGTCCAGAAGGTCTGCGTGGCGTGCGGAAACGATCTTACCCAGAGTTGCCTCGATATCGCCGCCGGCAAGCTCGGAAACAGTGTCGATAACCTTACCTGTCAGGATCATGTTTGCAAGTGTGGGAATACCCGCCTCACCTGCAAGCTTCGTTGCGGGAACGTAGTAAACGTCAACGTCTGTTCTCTTTACCTTGCGCTCGATCAGAGAAGAATCGACGAAGATCTTTCCGCCGGGCTTTACTGCATCCTCAAACTTGTCAAGAGAAGGAAGGTTCATTACCATGAGCACGTCGGGCTTCTGAATAATGGGTGTTCCGATAGGGCTGTCGCTTACAACGACGCTGCAGTTACAGGTACCGCCGCGCATTTCGGGGCCGTATGAGGGGAGCCAGGAAACCTGCTTTTCGTCCATAAGGCCCTTGTATGCAAGGAACTTACCTGCAAAAAGGATACCCTGACCGCCAAATCCCGCGATCAAAATTTCAACTGTGTTTGCCATTAGTTCTCCTCCTTCTTCTCGGCGCTTCTGTCCTTGTATACGCCAAGAGGATAATAGGGGATCATCTTCTCGTCAACCCATTCGAGAGCCTTTTGAGGAGTCATACCCCAGTTTGTGGGACAGGTGGAAACCACCTCGATAAGCGAGAATCCCTTGCCCTCGATCTGATTTCTGAACGCCTTCTCGATAGCCTTCTTTGCGTTGCGAATATTCTTTACGTTATTTACCGCAACACGCTCAAGATACTCGGGACCGTCAAGCTGAGAGAGCATCTCGCAGATCTTTACGGGGTATCCGCAATGATTTACGTCACGGCCGTAAGGGCTGGTCTGTGTGACCTGTCCGGGAAGAGAGGTGGGTGCCATCTGACCGCCTGTCATGCCGTAAATTGCGTTGTTTACGAAAATAATCGTGATATTCTCGTTTCTTGCCGCCGCGTGAACCGTCTCTGCAGTACCGATAGAGGCAAGGTCGCCGTCACCCTGGTAGGTGAACACGATGTTCTCCGCGTCAGCTCTCTTGATACCTGTCGCAACAGCGGGAGCACGGCCGTGAGCCGCCTCTGCCATGTCGCAAGCGAAATAGTCATAAGCCATAACGGCACAGCCAACGGGAGCAACGCCGATGGTCTTTCCCTCGATACCGAGGTTATCAATAGCCTCAGCTACGAGGCGGTGAATTATACCGTGAGTGCATCCGGGGCAGTAATGGAGCGGTGCATCTGTCAAGGATTTGGGTTTTTGAAATACGATACTCATTTTGTACCTCCTGATGCTTCTTTGATCTTTGCAAGCACCTCGTCGGGTGTTACGATAATACCGCCCGTTCTGCTGCACAGGTAAACGGGGGCCTTGCAAGAGGTAGCCAGACGAACGTCCTCGATCATCTGACCCATGTTCAGCTCAACGCTGATGAAAGCCTTGCAGTGCTCAGCGGCACGTGCCAGGGGTTCCACAGGGAAAGGCCAAAGGGTGATGGGACGGATCATACCGACCTTGATGCCCGCCTCTCTTGCGGCGATAACTGCATTTCTCGTTACTCTCGCGGCAATACCGAAGGCAACCGTGCAGTACTCTGCGTCCTCCATCATGAACTCCTCGTACATGACCTCGTTGCGCTCAACCTCTTCGTATCTCTTGAAGCGCTCAACAACCGTCTGCTCAAGCTTTTCGGGGTTGAGGTAGAGAGAATTTACTACGTTGTGCTCTCTTTCGCACTTTGTACCTCTGAGTGCCCAGGGCTTTTCAACCTCGGCGGACTCGCTCTTGTTAATGGTAACAGGCTCCATCATCTGACCCAGCGTACCGGCGGCGAGCCGCATAACGGGCATGCGGCACTTGTCCGCAATGTCAAAGCCACGTCCTGTGAGGTCAGCCATTTCCTGAACGGAAGCGGGTGCAAGAACGACCATCTTAAAGTCGCCGTGAGCGCCGCCCTTGGTTGCCTGGAAGTAGTCAGCCTGACCGGGCTGAATACCGCCAAGACCGGGGCCTCCGCGCTGTACGTTTACGATAAACGCGGGAAGATCCGCACCTGCGATATAAGAAATACCCTCAGCCTTCAGAGAAATTCCGGGCGAGGAAGAAGAAGTCATTACTCTGTATCCCGCGGAAGCAACGCCGTAGACCATGTTGATCGCGGCGATCTCGCTCTCCGCCTGGAGGAAGCAACCGCCGATCTTGGGCATACGCTTAGCCATGTATGCGGCGACCTCTGTCTGAGGAGTTATGGGGTAGCCGAAGTAGTGACGGCAGCCTGCCTGGATAGCGGCCTCGGCCAATGCCTCGTTACCCTTCATCAAAATCTTGTCGCTCATACCTTATCCTCCTTCTCTACTGTAATAACGCAGTCGGGGCACATGGTAGCGCAGAATGCACAGCCTATGCACTTGGACTGATCCGTCATCACGGCAGGATTGTGTCCTTTTTTGTTGATCGTGTCCTTTGCCAGGGCAAGGATTCCCTTGGGGCAAGCCGAAATGCACAGCCCACAGCCCTTGCAAAGATCGCTTTTAAATGTTACCTTTGCCATTATGTATCTCCATTCCGCCGCACAAGGCGGCATAAATTTTGCTTATTTGTAGTATTTTTCCTGCAAAGTCAGCGGGAAAAGATCTTCTATCTTCCCTTCCAGCTCCGCCGCAAGACCTTTTTCAACTGCGGTCATGCGAACAGGCAGTCCCGTTTTTTCGGAAACCTCTTTTGCGTATTCCACCGAGTCAAGAATATCCTCCGCAGTGGTCTCCGCGCCCAAATTTGAGTTGTTCACAAGTCCCGTGAACTTAAGTCCTCCCGCCGCCTCGACTTCATGCATTATTTCAATGCAATCGTCGGCGGTACGTGTCAGGGGTCTGTAACGGTTAATGACCAGAAGCATCTCGTAATCGTCCTCGGCTTTTATCAGCGGGGTGTATCTTCCCAGCGCCAGCGCGCCTCGGTCGTCGCCGCCAACGTCAAGCACGGCAAGAGAGGACTTGTCCTCAAAAATGCCGTATATCTCGGAGGGTAGCGCAGGCAGATCCACGTTTGAATTGGCGTATTTCGATGAGATCAATCGGATTCCCGCCGCCTCAAGATCTGCTTGACTGTCCTTGGTCCTGAAATAGGGGTTTACGATATCGAGGTCGGCGATAACCACGTCATTTCCCTGCTCACGCAGAAATTTTGCGTAGTTTACCGCGATATTGGTCTTTCCGCTTCCGTAGTGACCTGCAAAAAGTGTTATTCTTTTCATAGCTTATTTCTGATGATCTTGCCGCTGATGGTCTTAGGCAAGGATTCTCTGAATTCCACGATTCGGGGGTACTTGTAAGGTGCCGTGTGGGTCTTGACGTAGTTCTGGATTTCCTTTTTCAGCTCGTCCGTTCCCTCCGTTCCCTTCACAAGAACGATAACAGCCTTTACCACCTGACCTCTTACCTCGTCGGGTGCCGCGCAAACGCCGCACTCAAGAACGTAAGGAAGCTCCATGACCACGTTCTCGATCTCAAAGGGACCTATGCGGTAGCCCGAGGACTTGATAACGTCGTCGGTACGTCCCACGTACCAAAGGTAGCCGTCCTCGTCCTGCCATGCAACGTCGCCCGTGTGATAATATCCGTCGTGCCAAACTCTTGCGTTTGTCTCGGGATCGTTGTAATAGCCCTTGAAGAGTCCGCAGGGCGCGCCGTCGGCAACTCTGATACAGATCTCACCGTTTTCACCGGGCGCGACCTCTTTATCCTCGGAATCAAGAAGCACAACGTCGTAAAGGGGTGAGGGCTTACCCATAGAGCCTGTACGGCAGGGAGTTCCGCGCAGAGTACCGATGACAACGGTGGTCTCGGTCTGACCGAAGCCCTCGCAGATGGAGATGCCCGTGGCCTTCTTGAACTGCTTGAATACCTCGGGGTTCAGCGCCTCGCCGGCAGTTGTCATATGGTGAATGGAGGAGAGATCGTACTTTGAAATATCCTCTTTGATCAGCATACGAAGCATCGTGGGAGGTGCGCAGAACGTAGTGATATTGTACTTTGCGAACATGGGCAGAATGTTGTGAGCATCGAAGCGGTCAAAGTCGTATACGAAGATAGCGCCCTCGCAGAGCCACTGACCGAAGAACTTACCCCACAAGGATTTAGCCCAGCCCGTATCGGAAATGGTAAAGTGAAGACCGTCACGCTCACAGCAGTGCCAGTATTTTGCGGTAATATAGTGACCGAGCGCGTACTTGTAGCAATGGGAAACGATCTTGGGATAGCCCGTTGTTCCCGAGGAGAAGAACATGAGCATAAGGTCCTCGCCGCAGGGGCTGTCCTCGGTCCGTTCAAACTTGCCCGTGAACATCTTGTACTCGGTATTGAAATCGTGCCAGCCCTCGCGCTTTCCGCCGACCAGCATCTTGATATCAAGACCGCTGTATTCCTTCTCTGCTTCCTCAATATAGTCCGCGACCTTTTCGTCGGCGGTGGCAATTACCGCGCGCACCCCTGCCTTTTCAAAGCGGTAGGTGAAGTCGTGGGTGAGGAGCTGATTCGTTGCAAGAATGGATATTGCGCCGATCTTCTGAAGTGCCAGCATACAGATCCAGAACTGATAGTGGCGCTTGAGAACGAGCATTACCTTGTCACCCTTTTTGATGCCAAGATTCACGAAATAATTTGCCGCTCTGTTGGAAAGCTTCTTGATATCGCCGAAGGTAAGGCGGGTCTCCGTCATGTTTTTGTCAACGTGGAGCATTGCCAACTTGTCGGGATATTCATCGGCTATGCGGTCGATGGTGTCGAACGCAAAATTGTACTTGTCCTCGTTCTCAAAGGAGACCGAAACAAGATTGCCCTGCTCATCCTCTTTACACTTGATGAAGTCCTCGCAAAGGAGCCTGAGATGCTTTTGAACGGGAGCGTGGGTAAGAGCGATATCCTCCTGAGTTGCGTCCTCGCCCGGAAGAACCACCGCGCAGAAGATACAGTCCTGACCGCCGACAGCCATTTCGCCGTGAGGTGTTGAGGAGTTATAGTAGATCGAATCGCCGGGGCCGAGGATCTCGGTGTGCTTGCCCACCTGCACCTTAAGCTGACCGCTGATAACGTAGTCAAACTCCTGGCCTGCGTGTGTGTGCATCTGCATAGGCTGATTCTGCTGTGCCGCATCGTAGCGGTAGCGTACCCAAAGAGGCTCGGAGATCTTGCCCTTGAACTGAGGCGCAAGATTTCTGATCTCGATGTTTCCCTCGTTTACCATCACCTGTCCGTCGCCGCTTCGGGTAACCGAATAGTTTCTCAGCTTAGGGGTATTACCCTCAAGGATGGCGGTGGTGTCGATGCCGAATATGATCGAGCATTTATGCAGAAAGTAGAAGGGGAAATCCTCGTTTCCGCTTTCGTATTTTATGTATTGTTCAACCGTCGTTCCGGTCTTTTCCGCCATTTCCTCTGCAGTAAAGCCTGCGATCTCTCGCATATCCTTTATACGCTCGGCAATAGCGGCGATGGTCGAATTATAATTCTGAGACTGCTGCATTGAGTTAGTCCTCCATATCAGATTGCCCGTTCGGGCAGAAATCTCGGTATTATATAATAAACTATTGTATAATTATACCACCGATACATACTATGTGTCAATATTTAAATTGCACAAAACCCCACTCGGAGTCGACTTTTTTTGCATCAAAATAACTATGTTTTACGCAAAACGACCCGTCCGACGGACGGGTCGCAATGTTTATTTATACAACGTAGAAAAGTATGCAGAAAAATTGCAGAAGCGTTCCTATGCAAACGAAGATATGGAAGATCGAGTGCATGTATTTATGCTTCTTTCCGATACCGTAAAGAACCGCGCCGATGGTATAGGCAACACCGCCCGCCAGGAGGAAGAAAAGTCCCCAGAAATCAATGCAGGCAACCGTTTTGTTCCATGCGAAAACAATGCACCAGCCAAGACCTATATAGCAGATCATGGAAAAGACCTTGAATTTTTCGATACTGATGGCGTTAGCCACGATCCCGAGCACCGCAACGCCCCAGACAACGCCGAATACCACCCAACCCGTGACGGGGTAAACGGGTCTTATCTTTGCCAGAGCGATAGGGGTGTAGGTACCTGCAATAAGCAGGAAAATGGAGCAGTGATCAATAACGCGGAAAACCTTTTTTGCGGTCAGATGCGGGTGAAGCCCGTGGTAGATGCTGGACATGGTATAGAGAACTATGATAGTACCACCGTAAATGGCACTCCCCACCACCGCCCAGGGGTTTGAGTGAAGCGCGGCGAAGATCACGCAGAGCACCGTGGCGGTAATGCCGATACCGGCGCCGCCCACGATGTGGGTGACCATGTTAAAGACCTCTTCGCCCTTTGTGTAATTGGGTATTTTGATAGTTTTCTTTGAGTTCATATATTTATCTCCTTCTTTGAGAGCGTATAGCGAAAAGTCGTTTTTCGAAAATGCTTTTGTATTTTACCACAAAACCGCCTGAAAATCAAGAATATTTTGTTAACGAAAAGGGTTGAATTCCGTTAAATTATGATGTATAATCGTATTGTCTGCCATATAAAAGGAGAATCTTTATGAATATTTTTAAAAATTTTCGTGTTTGGTACAAGACCGAGGAGGGCAAAAAGGTGTATCTGGAAAAGCTCTCCGACGGAGTGTACGGCATCGATGACGTTACCGTCCGCATAACCGAAAAAAAGCAGGGCAATCTGACATCGGTTTTCGTTGACGCAGAGAAAAAGAATTGGTGGTTTAATCCCGATTATGCAGTGGGATTTTGCGCCGACGGCATCGCTGATATGAAGCGATACATCGCCAATTTTATGCGGTGCTCTTTCTGGTGCATGACCCAGTTTGAGACCGATCTCCGTCAGCTCCACGTTGACACCCAGGGCTTTATGTACGAGAAGGAAAACGGTGATTTCAACCTTATCCTTCCCGTGTGCGACGCGGTCTACAAGACTACCCTCTTTGGAGACGAGGACGGCGTGAACGTAGGACTTTCAAGCTACTATTCAAAGCTGTCAAAGGTTGAAAATTCCCTTGCATTCGTTATAAACGAGGGTGACAGCGACCCCTACCATCTGGTACGCGAGGCGGCAGAGTACGCATTTGAGCTGCTTGACACAGGTCTGCATACCCGCGATTACAGACGGTATCCCGAGATCTTCAATTATCTGGGCTGGTGCACTTGGGATTCTATGTACATCGACGTTTCCGAGGATGGAATCCTCCAAAAGTGCGAGGAGTTCAAGGAGAAAAATATCCCCGTTCGTTGGGCTATCATCGACGATATGTGGGCTTACTGCCGTGACCTGAATCTGCGCCCTTACGTCGGAGGTACGATGGGTAAACATCAATATCGATGCGGCATGTCAAGTGCAGAAGCCGACCCCGGAAGATTTCCAAACGGTCTTAAGCACACGGTTGACGAGGTGGCAAAATACGGCATAAAGACCGCCATTTGGCACGCAGCCGCAGGCTACTGGAACGGCATTGACCCGGAGGGTGAGCTTGCACGGGAACTTGGCGACGTTCTTACAATTCTTCCAAACGGCAAGCTGGCACCCCGCTTTGACAGCGAAGAGAACGCGTATAAATTCTTCTCAACCATCCACCGCAAGCTGAGAGAGGCAGGCGTTGATTTTGTAAAGGTAGACAATCAGAGCCTTCTCCGCTCCCATTACAAGAACGTTTATCCTGTCGGCATAGCGGCAAGAAATATGCACGCAGGTATTGAAGCATCGGTGGGAGAAAGCTTCGACGGCAACGTGATGAACTGCATGTGCATGGCAATCGAAAATATGTGGAACCGTCCCAAGAGTGCCCTTGCACGCTGCTCGGGTGACTTCCTGCCCGAAAACCGCGAGTGGTTCAAGACGCACATCATGCAGTGCGTTTACAGCGCAATGTTCCAGGGCGAATTTTACTGGACCGACTACGATATGTGGTGGACGGACGACGGTCAGGCAGGAAAGAACAGCCTGCTCCGCGCAATATCCGGCGGTCCCGTTTACGTCAGCGACAAGATCGGACGCTCAAGACCCGAGCTTCTCCGGCCTCTTGCCTTTAATGACGGACGTATTCCCCGCCCCGACAAGCCCGCACGCCCTGCGCTTGATTCCCTGTTCACAAATCCCGTGACAACGACCACCCCTCTCAAGATATTCAACACCTGTAGCGGCGGCAAGTACGGTGTTGTCGCGGCGTACAACATAAACGAGAAGAACAGAAGAGTTCACGGCCTTATCTCTCCCGACGACGTTTACGGTCTTCGCGGTGAGCAATTTGCCGTTTACGAGTACAATACGGGCAAGCTCCGCTTCCTGAAAAAGGGAGAAAGCTTCAGATTCTTCCTCTCCGACCACGACGATTACCGTCTCTACATCATTTCTCCCATTGACGAAAACGGCATCGCAATGCTCGGTCGAATTGACAAGTTTATGGCGCCCGCCGCTATAACCGATAGCTTCGGAGGCACATATTCCGTCTACGAGGGTGGCAAAATTGCCTTTGTTCACAAGGGAAGAAAGAACTTCACGGCACAGTCCGAGAGCGGAAAGTATGCAGTTTGCCGCAACGGCTCCCTGTGCACCTTCGAGCTTCCCGCAACCGACCGTCATTTTACACTTGTTTAATAAAAATCCCCCCGTATAACGGGGGGTATTTCAGTTTCGGGCATAGCCCTAATACTACTGGCTGCGCACAAGTGCGCTTTTTATTGGCCTGCCAGCCATGCAATCGTTACCTACTACCCATAAATGGGTCCCGTGGGTCGAACATCGCTAACTGGTCACTTTCTTGGTCCCTTTTTAATTGATCTGCAATATATTCTTTTATTGCCTTCGTGTTCTTCCGCACGGTATCAACGTAATATCCCTTACACCAAAACTCGCGATTTCGGTATGCAAACTTCATATTTCCAAATTTCTGAAATATCATCAATGAACTTTTCCCTTTGAGATAACCCATAAACCCCGAAACGCTCATTTTGGGCGGGATGCTTAAAAACAAATGTATGTGATCTGGGCATACTTCGCCCTCAATTATTTCTACACCCTTCCATTGACACAATTGACGTAGTATTTCTCGTATCTCTAAACGTTTTTCTGCGAAAAACACTTTTCGTCTGTACTTGGGTGCAAATACAATATGGTACTTGCAATTCCAATTTGTATGTGCTAAACTATTATTGTCTATGGCAACCTTTTTCATAGATAATCCTCCAAATATGTTTTTTAGTTTTGACTGGCAGGTCTTGCTAATTATATCATATTTGGAGGATTTCTCCCCATCGGTTAACCTCTTTTGAACCACGCGACTATCGCGTGGTTTTCGTTAGACAACAAAAAAACAGCGGCTCACGCCGCTGTTTTTTATTCGCGCCAAACGCCCAGCTCCTTCCAATCTTGTACCGCCTGTTCGTAATCCTCGTTCGAGAGATTGTAGGGTTGAGAGGAAGCGGGAATATCCGCGTTTCCGTTTTCATCGGGAAACGGAGACAAATTGTCGTTTTCATATTTAATTCGATCTTCTTCACGGCGAAAATCGGGAATATCATAGCCCGCGTTGCCGTTCAGAATGCTTCTGTGAGCCAGGATCGCACAGGACGCCATCGCGGTTGCGCGGTAAACGTTCCAATACGGCTCGACACCGTTTTCAAGCGCCCGAATGAAGTTATAGATAGCAAAGAAATCTCCTCCGTCGTGGCCCGAGCCGTCAGCAAGCTCGCCGAGAGAAGCGTCCTGCCAACCGACATCATAGCTGCTTTGGCGCTCGACTCCCTCCGGCTTTGCCCAGCTGTTATAGACCAGCGATATCCGGTCGTTAGTTCGATTGCTCTCCGCCGATCCTTTGGTACCGCAAAGTCGGTAGTACGTGCCGTGATGGGCGAATCCCGCCCAGCCGGTCACGCGAAAGACTGCGTTTATATCCGTCTGCAAAAGCAGAACAGACACAAGATCCGCCACTTGATTTGCGGTTCCCTTGACCGTTTCCGGCTGAAAAGACGCCATAGACGTTACTCGGGTCGGCATAGCGTCGGTCATCTGCATAATAGGCGCAAGAGAATGAGTGAGATAGTATGTACGGGGGATCCAGTTGCGCCAATGATACTTACCGGGAGCATAATTATTGAAATTCCGTTTTGACATAGGGTGAACGTATTCCCCTTCGGCATAGACGATATTACCCAGAGATCCGCCCTTGCAAAGTCGCTCCATTTCCTGATTCGCACGGAAATAGGGATAGTTTTCCAGCAGGCCGTAAGTCATACCGGTATCCTCCTTCGCACGACAAAGAGCCACCCCCTCGGCAAGAGTTACGTTAGAGGTCGTTTCCGAAAGAACGTGCTTGCCCGCGCGCATAGCCGCAATAGCATAGGGCGCGTGCTCGGCGAAATAGTTGCACAAAATAACCGCGTCCATATCGTGCTTTATAAAGGATTCAAAATCGGTATACAGTCCGACGTTCTTACCGTTCAGGCATTTTTCCTTGCCGAGAAGCAATCCTTTTTCGTTATTGTCGCAAAGCGCAACGACCTCGGCCCCCGACTTTTCCACACAGCCGATAAGGGTTCCACCGCGTCCGACGCGGTTTCCGAGAAATCCGACACCAAAAATTCCGACCTTTATCCTTTGTTCCATAAACTCCTCCGCACATTTAACAGATATGCTTTTGCGCTTACAAGTATATCACGAGTAAGCGCAAAAAGCAAGTCCGTTCGACCTTTTTTATCCTGACTTTACAAAATATAAGCTCACTCCTTGGGCTTTATTTATCTATCTGATACGGAAGAGAGTCTTTCTTTATTCCTCCGACAATCCGAAGCTGATTGAGATAGCGTTGTTCACCGCGTTCATCAGATTCTCGTCAAGATGTCCCATCTTCTCCTTGAGCCGCCGCTTGTCGATAGTCCTCACCTGCTCAAGCAATACCACCGAATCCTTGGACAAACCCACACGGTCTGCGTAAATATCTATGTGCGTCGGCAGGTGAGTTTTATCAAGTCGGCTGGTTATCGCCGCCGCTATGACCGTGGGACTGTATTTGTTTCCCACGTCGTTTTGTATAATCAGCACGGGTCGAAGACCTCCCTGCTCCGAGCCTACCACGGGGCTGAGATCTGCGTAATATATGTCCCCACGCTTTATCATATGATCAATCCTTTCCCTTGTCTTCGGGGGCGCCGCCCGCCGTCTTTTTCAAGATTAGTTTGGGCAGCCAAGGGGAAATTTAATCATCGCTTGCAATATTTTAACGAAAAAATTCACCCCCTACCTTCATCATATTAAAAATTTGTCGCTTTGTGACGGATTTGCCTTGACGGGCGGAGACAAATGAGCTATAATGTAGGGAGAAAGGAAGTGAGACCGTGACAAAAAGGATCCTTGCACTCTGCATGGCGGCACTGCTTGCACTGTGCACCGTAGGGTGCGGTGAGGAGGACGTGAGCGACCTGCTCACGGGCGGAACTCCCGACTATTCGGGCGAGGAATCGCTGGGCGATATCGAAAGCGCCGCTGTGATCTCAACAATGACATCGACCGTGACGGCTCTCACCGTAAACTCAATAGATATCCCCGAGTTTTCTGCTCCGGGCGAGATAACAGCCTCCTGTCAGGACGCGATACTAAACTATATGCTGACATCGGACTATGCCAGATTCAGCTCAAACACCAAACTCTTATCTGAGATTTCGGAAAAATATCCTGACATGACGGTAACCGCAGCCATCGGAACGCGGGACTACGAAAGCGCCCTTTATAAGCTTTTCGGGTACAGCGGCACGGTTCGCCACGGCGAGACAAAGCGCTTTTCCTACTTATCAAAGACCAAGGCGTACACTCCCTCGGCTCCTGCAACGGCAAGCCAAGTGGCACTTGACATTCAGTCGGCTTTTGAGACTGAGCATACTTATCAAATGAGCTTTTTTGCTCTGCTGGACGACGAGATATCTCCTCTGTACAACGCCGTTTTCGTTAAAAAAGACGACGGAATGTACCTCAGATCTCTGTCAAAGGGCAAGGGTGAAAAGATATCGGTCTCACTTGACACAACCATATCATAAAAAACAGAGACACAAAAAGTGCCTCCGTTCCACTCAATTTTCCGACTCCTTGCCCACCGAGCTTTTGCCGCAACCGGGCATTCCTATCAATACTATGTTCATTTTGTTCTTCGGTTATTTTAGTATGTGTTCCATATAAACTTCACCGTCCAGTTCCTTCCAGATCAGCTTGCCGCCCTCAAGTATCATATACGAGTGCGCCGAGCCCTCTTTGGGGATCGACACCGAGCCGGGATTGACGTAGAGAAAATCTCCGCAATCACGACAGGCAGGCACATGGGTGTGACCGTTGAGCAATATATCTCCCGCGCTGAGAAGCGGAGGTGTTTCGGGATTGAAATGATGTCCATGGGTGGCAAAAATGCGATGTCCTTTTGCCTCGCCGCTCTCAAGAATGCAGTAGTCCGCCATTACGGGGAAAGGAAGGACCATCTGGTCCACCTCCGCCTCGCAGTTGC
Source organism: Eubacteriales bacterium (assembly GCA_045596925.1). Taxonomy (GTDB): domain Bacteria; phylum Bacillota; class Clostridia; order Oscillospirales; family CAG-272; genus SIG710. The sequence continues at coordinate 19,903 of JAZODH010000036.1, read as the reverse complement.
CGCGAACACAAGTGATCTTATCTTTCAGCGAGCTGAGAATTTCAATGACCTTTTTGGGCGCGTAGCCCTCGGGCAGGTCGTTTCTGGGACCGTGGTAAAGAAGGTCGCCCAGAAGCAGTATTTTGTCGGCGTTTTCACGTTCTATGGCACAAAAAAGCTTCTCGCAATAGAGCGCGGAGCCGTGAACATCGGATGCAATGAGAATTTTCATCTTTTATATTAAACCTTTCATACTTTTATAAAAAAGTTGTTTTTACAACATACATGAATAGGGAAAAACCGTAAAATAATAAAATAACCAATAAAAGGAGTGAATTGCTTGAAGATCACGCTGAACCCCGACAAAGAGATAGTTGACCTTGTTAAAAAAGGGCTTGAAAAGACCGGGGGCTACTGTCCCTGCAGGCACGGTAAGACGGAGGAGAACAAATGTATGTGCCGTGAGTTCCGCGAGCAGGTTGCCGACCCCGAATTTGAGGGCTTTTGCCACTGCCTGCTCTATTACAAATCAAAGGATTAAATCACTACAACAAAATATTGTATTTGCAACGTACACATCTTCACAATTATATTATATTTTCCCGAAAAAGTCAATACAGGAGGACAAAAAATGGAAATCACAAAGGATATAAAGTATGTCGGTGTCAACGACCGAAAGGTTGACCTTTTCGAGGGTCAGTACGTCGTTCCAAACGGCATGAGCTACAACTCTTACGTAATTTTGGACGAGAAGATAGCCGTTCTCGACACGGTTGATGCGTCCTTTACCCACGAGTGGCTTGACAATTTGGCGAACGTGCTCGGCACAAGAAAGCCCGACTACCTGATAGTTCAGCACATGGAGCCCGACCACTCGGCGAACATAGCCAATTTTCTGAAAAATTACCCCGACGCGACCGTTGTGGCAAACGCAAAGACCTTTGCTATGATCGACGCCTTTTTCGGGGAGGGACTGTGTAAAAATAAGCTGACCGTTGAAAACGGCGGCACCCTCTCTCTGGGCACGCATACGCTTACCTTCGTTTTCGCACCCATGGTCCACTGGCCCGAGGTAATGGTGACCTACGACTCTGCGGACAAGGTGCTCTTCTCTGCCGACGGATTTGGAAAGTTCGGCGCCCTCGACGCCGACGAGCCTTGGGCTGACGAGGCGAGAAGATATTACATCGGTATCGTCGGCAAGTACGGTGCCCAGGTGCAGACGCTCCTCAAAAAGGCAGCTGAGCTTGACATCGCCGCTATCTGCCCGCTCCACGGTCCTGTTCTCAAGGAAGATCTCGGCTATTATCTTGACCTTTACAACACCTGGTCATCTTACGTCCCCGAGGAGGAGGGCGTCTGCCTTGCCTACACCTCGATCTACGGAAACACAAAGAAAGCAGTTGATCTGCTTGCCGAAAAGCTCCGCACATCGGGATGTCCCAAGATCGAGATATTCGACCTTGCCCGCTGTGATATGTCAACGGCAGTTGCCTCTGCGTTCAAGATGAGCAAGCTGGTCCTTGCCACCACCACGTACAACGCAGATATTTTCCCCTTCATGCGTGAGTTTATCAACCATCTGACCGAGCGCAATTTCTGTAACAGAACGGTCGCTCTTATAGAAAACGGCTCTTGGGCACCTATGGCCGCAAAGGTAATGACAAGGATGCTTGAGGGCTCCAAGAACCTCACCTTTGCCGAGAATACGGTGACAATCAAGTCCGCCCTTTCCGCCGCCTCAAGAGAGAAAATAGGCGACCTTGCTCTGGAGCTTTGCCGAGAGTATATGGCGCAGTCCCCCGTGACCGCCGACAAAAACGACATGAGCGCCCTTTTCAAGCTGGGCTACGGCCTCTACGTCGTCACCTCCAACGACGGCAAAAAGGACAACGGACTTATCGTCAACACCGTGGCGCAGGTCGCCGATAACCCCACCCGCATCTCTGTTACCATCAATAAGGCAAACTATTCCCACCACGTAATAAAGCAAACAGGCATAATGAACGTCAACTGCCTGTCGGTGGAAGCGCCCTTCAAGGTGTTTGAGACTTTCGGATTTAAGAGCGGACGCAACACCGACAAGTTTGAGGGCTGTACTCCTATCCGCTCGGACAACGGACTCGTTATCCTGCCAAAATACATCAACGCCGCTCTGTCTCTCATGGTAGAAAGCTACGTTGACCTTGGCTCTCACGGAATGTTCATCTGCTCGATCACCGAAGCGCGTGTTATGAGCGACAAAGAGTCCATGACCTACGCTTACTACCACGAGAACGTGAAACCAAAGCCCAAGACCGATGAGAAGAAGGGCTACGTCTGTAAGATCTGCGGCTACGTCTACGAGGGCGATCCGCTGCCCGACGACTTCATCTGCCCTCTCTGTAAGCACGGCGCGGCAGATTTTGAGAAGATACAGTAATTATAAAGCAAAAAAAGGATGCCTTTCGGCATCCTTTTTTTGCATCAGCCAATTCCACAGGCGGTGCAAACAACACAAGCGCCGACCCCAACTCCTCGGCTGATACCGATTTTAGTTTATCACGATTTTGGAGATTTGTCAATAGCTACATAATTGTATTCACATAGAAAGAATCAGATGCTTCCGGTAAAGTCGGCAAACAAAGTTCGCGGGCACAAGCCATTCAAATACTTTGCATTTGTTTGGTGCGGGCAAAAGGACTTGTGAACCTTAAACTTGCGCCAATGTTTAGCGGAAATCGAACGCTTATCGCAGCGCAAGCCTATTCAAATGCTTCGCATTTGAGGAAGGTTCAAGGTGGTGTACGAACGAAATAAATAAGGCAGGGATTTCCCTGCCTTATTTATTTGGTGCGGGCAAAAGGACTTGAACCTTCACGTCGGGGACACCAGATCCTAAGTCTGGCGCGTCTGCCAATTCCGCCATGCCCGCATTATGTTTGCTCGACGCAAGCTTTTAAATTATACATTATTTTACGGAATTTGTCAAGGGCGATTTTGCGTAGCAAACTTGAGCGGGTTTATTTCGGAAGTCGTGGAAAGAAACTGACGGGAATCTGAACCCACATTTGCGCCGACATTCAACTAAAATCGTGTGTCTCAACAGCGCAAATTGTTCAAGTTTGCAGCGCAAACTTGAGCGGGCTCAATTCTTCAAGTACTGCAAAACAAAAAAAGAGAGGAATAAATCCTCTCTTTTTTGTTTGGAGCAGGTGACGGGAATCGAACCCGCGTAATCAGCTTGGGAAGCTGAAATTCTGCCATTGAACTACACCTGCGTCTGCTCAAGCTACATTTTACCACTATCATAGCAAAAAATCAATAGTTTTTTGTCGACGGACGGCATTTTTTAAAAAGCCATCGGCAGGCTTCCATTGAAGCCCGCCGACATTAAAAATCAACTTACCCTATTCTCTTATAGTAAACAAGTCTTTCAAGCGGCACATTCTCGGTGACGGTTGTGCCGCCATCGTATTCAACTCCAAGGTCGTTTACCCACTTGGTGTTTTTGGGCAGGCGCACGATCTTTTCTCTCTGGCCCTCCTCGACCACGGGCGCAACCAGGTACTCGTCGCCAAGCATGAACATATCATTGACGGTCTCATATCCCTCGTCTGGGAACTGGTACGCCAGGTGGCGGATAATAGGCTCGCCCGTCTTCTCCGCGATGTTAAGGAACTTCTCGATGACGGGGTACATCTTTTCATGCAGTCTTGCCATATCGTGGCAGATCTCTGCCGCCTCGGGGCTGAGATGCTTCCAGGGCAGAGCCGAGAACTGCATCATGGGGAAGAGTGCGGAGGTCTGAGCCATGCGCACGAACAACTCGTCCTCAAACGTGCCGTAAGCCGCGCAAGTCCACTCGCCGCCTCCGACCATATCGGGGCAGATGAAGGGACAGCCGATAAGGCCCGTGAATATGCCTCCGGGGATCAGGCAGTCAAGACCGTTGTTCTTCCACTGGTGGCGTTTGTCCCAAAGGCGCTGGACCGTGTGAGAACCGCCCATTTTCCAGGTATCCTTGTACTCGTGGTACTTATACTTTGAACCGTAGCGTACCCACGCCTGGCTCAACTGTGCAAAGGTATAACCGCCGTAGATGTCGGTGCCGTTGAAGAAGCTGTTAGGCAGGTAAGAACCGCCGTCAAACTTGAAGCCGTCAAATCCGAACTCATTTATAAGGCGCTCAAGCTGTTGATCCATTTCCGCGCAGTCGTCGGGGAGCAGGAAGTTGTGAATGGCAGAAAAACCGCTCCACCACTTGGTGATGCAAAGGTCGCCCTTGCCAACGCGGACAAAATGATTGTCGCGCTTGATCTCGTTTCCGCTCTCGGTAGCGCGGGGCTGGTACATACTGAGGAAGTGATCGCCCTCGGTGCAGATAAAGGGGCTGACCCAGATCATGACGATAAAACCAAGCTCGTGGAGACGATCCACCATTCCCTTGGGGTCGGAAATAAGCTCGGGATTGAAGTCCCACACGCCCTGTTTCTTCTGCCAACCGCCGTCGATCATGAGGATTCCGGGAGTATAGCCGTTTTCAACGATCTCCTCGGCGTATTTGATGATATCCTTCTCGTTCTGGTTCTTGATAAGCTCCATCCAGGTGTTGAACTGGGGGTGCTCGTAGAACTCGCGGGGAGTATGAATATCCTTCTCGAACGGGAAGTATGCATTCATTGCGTTTATGTAAGCGTCGCGCAGATTTTTGCCGTCCTCGTTGAGAATAATAGGAGAATCGTACTCGCAGAACGCGGTGATATTACCATGGTCAAATTCAATGGTAAAAGGCTCCTCGCACCAGATGAATCTGCCCTTGCTCGATACGAACAGGGGTGCGGACTGAGTGCGTCTCTGCCTTTCAAGGTCGATCTTAAATACCGTTTCTGCGTGGAAGGGCATCTTTTCCGCGCCGATTACACAGCCACCCCACCAATATTCACCTTCAAGAATTTTCGTTTCCATATCTGTCTCCTTAAATCTTCTTGTAGTATACAAGTCTGTCAAGAGGCACGTTTTCCACAACCGTCTGACCGCCCTCATACTCAATGCCAAGGTCGTTTACCCACTTGGTGTTTTCGGGCAGGCGTACCACCTTTTCTCTTGCTCCCTGTTCAACGACGGGAGCAACCAGATAATCGGAGCCGAGCATGAACATATCGTTGCAAGCCTCAAAGCCCTCCTCGGGGAACTCGTATGCCATGTGGCGGACGATAGGCTCACCCGTCTTTGACGCGTGAACGGCAAGGTCGTAGAATATGGGTCCAAACTGTTCGTGGAGGTTGATTGCGTCCTTTACCATGCGGTAGCTGTCCTCGCTCAGGACTCTCCAGGGAGCGATTGACATCTGCATCATGCCCATGAGAGCGTTTGCCTGCGCCCAGCGAACGAAAAGCTCCTCGTCCATGGGCTTGTCGTCGCCGATGGTAGAGATCATGCCGCCGCCCACCATGTCGGGACAGCAGTAAGCGTAGCCCGCAAGACCTTGGATTATGGTGTGGGGAATGAGGCAGTCGAATGCGCCGTCCTGCCAGCGGTGGTTCTTGTCCTGCAGACGGGCTACGATGGGATGACCGCCGCACTTCCATGCCGCGCGGAACTCGTTTAAGGGGTACTGCTCGCCAAAGAGGTTGTACATCATGGTCTGTTCGCGGCCCAGCACGTTTCCGTATGTAATATCATCATCGCGGTACATATATCCGTCGCCTGCGTCGAACTTGAAGCCGTCGACGCCATAGTTTTCCATGTCGGAATTGAGCAGATCGGTGTACCACTTGAAGCAATCGGGGTTTGAGAGGTCCATAACTGGACTGATCCCGCTCCACCAGGTGCGGAATGCGGTCTTGTTTTCCGCATCCTTTACAAGGTAACCCTTTGCACGAAGCTCTTTAAAGCGCCAGCCTGCGCCGGGGACGATGGGTGATACCCAAAGCATGACCTTAAAGCCAAGCTCGTGGAGGCGGTCCACCATTTTTTTCGGCTCGGGGACCTTTCTCATGTTGAAGAATTCGTAAACGCCGTATTCCTCCTGCCATCCGCCGTCGATCATGAGGATTCCGGGCTTAAAGCCATTTGCAACGATCTCCTCGGCGTATTTTATGATCCTGTCCTGGAACTGGTCGATTCCAAGCTCGATCCAGGTGTTGTACTGAGGTGTGGTGAAGAAATCACGGTCGGGAAGTCTTCCGTCAAAGGGGAAGTGAGCACGGCACGCCGCAAGGTACGCCCCCTTAAGATTTTCGTAGCCCTCGTAGAGCTGACCGCCCTCGCGGTCTATCTCGATGACTCCATCCTTTACGGTTATTTCAAAGGGCTTGTCCGACCAGAAATAACGTCCCTTTGACGAGACCATAATGGGTGCGAACTGGTCGCAGCCGCAATGCAATGCGCCCGTGAGCATGGAAGCTGTGTCGTCGCTTGTCTCGTTAAAGGGCATTTTGTGGCCATGGCTGACCGCTCCTGCCCACCAATATTCGCCCTCAAGCATTTTTATTTGCATATTTTCTCTCCATTCCGTCGCCATGGAGCGACTGTTTTTAATGGGCGTATGTTGTCGCATACACCGTAATTTTAACACAAATACCCCCCTTATGTCAAGGACATAAGGGGGATGTTTGGAAATTTTTTTCACATATTTTTCAGCTTTTCGATAACGGATGCGAGTACGCTTTCCCGACAGCTTTCCACAAGCACAACGCCTGCGACTTCCTTCACGGAATCCCACGCATTTGAGGGGGCAAAGGACATATCTGCGTTTTGAAGCATAAGAAGATCGTTTTCGGCATCACCGACGGCAACCACCGTTTTTATATTGGGCAGAAGTTCGCGCATACGGAGCAAGGCAATGCCCTTGTTTGCGCCCTTCGGCATCATCTCACAGCAATATCCGAAGGATCGCATAAAGTCGTAGCCCTCGGTGTGACCGTGAGCGCGCACGGCGGCCTCGAAGGCATCGGTCTCCTCGGTGGTGGCAAGCCAGAAGGACAGCTTCAGCCGGTTGCCGGGAAAATGGCGGTAATCGGAAAATTCCTTTGAAGGTATGCCCGAAATTCTGTCCTGGAGGTCATTTCCGCCGTTTCTGCGATAGAGACAGTTGATCTCATCGTTGGTTATCTCAATGCAAACGTTCGGAAAAATCTGCTCGACCCATTCAAGAAAGGGAAATATCTCATCGCCCAGCTTGCACAGGTATTCTTTTTCGCCCGTGCGGAAATTATACAGACAGGAGCCGTTGAAGCAGATGGAATAGGTGTTCGAGCGTATCAGCTCGTCGTAGCGCACAAGCTCTCCTTCGGTCCTGCCCGACGCAAACGCGAACAGACCACCCTCTGCCATAAATTCCTTTATTGAGGCAACGTTTTTCTCATCGATCCCGAGAGTGTCGGGATTTATCAGCGTGCCGTCCATGTCGGAGATAAGTAAATATCCGTCGAATCTGCCCATTTCAATTTTCCTTTTTGAGTTCCTTTTTGTCCGCCCGTGAAAGCTTCACTTCCTCCATGGGAGCTCCTTCCTCATAAATACAGAGCGCTCCGTATGGGGTCTCGTCGTAATCTGCGTCGCCCTTGTAATAAATGTCTACGAACATTCCGACCGCCTCATCGTAGGTTACGTTTTCAAAAACGTATCGGCGGTAGCTGTAAAGGCGTTTGTATGCTTCGTCAGGCTTGCCCGACGGGTGGTATCTTTCCTCCTCCAGCATTTCTGGGTCGGTGTTGTCGGTGATGTCGAGAGGCGTTTTGTCGATAGTCTTGACGATTGAAACGTCGAAAAGCTCCTCGGTCTTCTCGGGTACGCTTTCAAGCCCATAATCCTGCGCCAGCTGACGGAGAGTGCTGTTGTTGTAGCGCACGACGATCTGGATCTGGTTGGCCTCGGGAATAAAGACACACTCGCGGACCGCAAAAAGTCCGTTTGAGGTGAGCGTGCGCTGCTCCTGGGTCTCAAGCAAAAGCTCGCCGTCCTCGTAGGCTGTGCGCAGGTCGTCGTTTACCGTCAGACGCTTTATTTTTGCGGGGTCACCTGAAAAAAAGACGCGCCAGAGCATTATGGCGTTGACTATTATAACAAAAAGGTAGAACAGTACCTTCAAGGAGATCTTCAGAATTTTTGAGCCCTTGACCATCTGTTGTTAAAGCTCCTTCCATTGCAAATATTCTCGGTTTATTATACTCTTTCGGCCGTGTTTTGTCAATATCGCTTGACAGAAACATCATAAAATTATATAATGGAAAAGTAAAGTTAAAATCAACAAAAAAAGGACTTAAAAATGTACGAATACAGCTTTATTCCCGAACAGAAAAACAAATACGCGCAGTTTCTCTGCATGCTCGGCTTTGCCGTGGGACTTGGTTTTTTCTATGCCGCAAATCTGTTTGATCCTCCGTATCTTTACCAGACGGTGGGGATTTGCTTCCTCGTTCTCGCCATTTTTATGGCGACGAGGTACGTGGTAAAGCAGTACGCTTATTCCACCACGGACCGTGGCATGGCCGGCTATGATCTGGTCATAAACGAGGTTGGCGCGAAGAAGTCAACTGTGGTCTGCCGCATTTCGATAGACGAAATAACCGATTTTCTTCCCGCAGAGCACGGAACGGGAAAAAAACTGCGTCGTGATAAGCCCGTTTGCTATAACTATTGCCCGGAGATATTTCCTCGTGGCGCGTATTTTATCAGGGCGTCCTTGCCCGAGGGCACGGCACTCATAAAATTCAGCCCGGACGAGAAGATGGTGGGAATTTTGAATACGCTTTTGGGACAGAACGGTTGCATGTCGAAAAATGAAAGTTAAATTATTTGCGAAAAACACTTGACAAAGCGGGACTTTTGGGGTATAATACCAAGGTACAAATTGAGAGACGGCGTTTGTACCTATGGAGAAGTACTCAAGAGGCCGAAGAGGCGCCCCTGCTAAGGGTGTAGGTCGGATTTAACCGGCGCGAGAGTTCAAATCTCTCCTTCTCCGCCAAACAAATAGGCAGGGCAAAAGCCCTGCCTATTTGTTTTATACGCACATCACCTTGAACCCTCCTCAAATGCAAAGCATTTGAACGGATTGCGCTGTAATGAGCATTCGATTTTCACTAAGCATTAGCGCAAGCTTAAGGTTCACAAGTCCTTTTGCCACGGTCCTTAAAACAAAATATCCCTATTGAAAATCCTCTTTTTTCGTGGTACAATGAAACCCGGGAAACTCTCTTCAAGAGAGAAAAACCTCATATGGGGAGTAAAGCAGTCGGAAATGACGAAAAGCCTCGTTTGGGAACAGCAGATAAAATTTTTCTGCTCGGAAATTTCATCTGTCACTGACTGCACCATAAAAAACATAGAGCTTCATTCGCTGAAATCAATTTGGGAGAATTAAATGAAACTACTTTCCTTCGGAGAGATCATTTGGGACGTATACAGTCAAGACAAGCAGACCCTGGGTGGCGCGCCGCTGAATTTTGCAGCATATGCCGCCATGCTGGGAAGTAATGTGTACTTGGCTTCTTCGGTGGGGACTGATGAGCTTGGAAAAAAAGCCATTGAACAAATAAAAGAGCTTGGCCTGAACACCGAATATATTTCAACCGCAGACAAAAAAACAACCGGTCAATGCCTTGTAACCCTCGATCAAAACGGAGTACCTTCCTACAACATTCTTGAAGACGTTGCATATGACCGTATCCGTTTGCCGGACAAATTGCCTCAGGGTCCGGACGCTATCGCATTTGGAACTCTTGCGTTACGAGGGGAACATAACAGAAAAAAATTAGAAAGTGTATTGGCGACCAATAATTTCTCGGAAATATATGCCGATTTGAACATCCGTCCACCCTTTTATTCCAAGGAAAGCATTGCTTTTTGTCTTTCCAATGCAACGATAGTAAAAATCAGCGACGAGGAATTGCCTTTAGTCACGCAATCACTGTTTAATTCCACTCTTGATTTGTGTGATGCCGCCGTTTCCATAGCTGAAAAATATTCTCAAATTAAACTGTTATTGATCACCTGTGGTGCAAAGGGGGCTTTCTGTTATGATTGCCGAAACGGCAAAACACATTATTGCCCCGCGGAATCTGCTTCTGTCGTATCAACCGTTGGAGCCGGAGACAGCTTTGGCGCAACATTTTTGACACAGTACGATAAAACAAAAGATATACCGTATTCTCTCAAGCTGTCAGCACAAATAAGCGCTTTTGTCGTGGCTCACAAGGAAGCTATTCCCCCAAACGCTGAAATATTTATTAAAAATATTCTGTCTGATCAAAAATAGAATCGCGTTCTTCACCGATATTACAAGACGGCAAGCAAGTGAGTATCGCACTCACACAAAATATCAATCCACTATTGAAATTCCCCATTTTTCGTGGTAAAATAACCTTGAAGAACACTTCTCCAAAGGAGACCTCTCACATGGGAATGAAATCAGTCAGAAATATATACAAGATCGGAACGGGTCCTTCAAGCTCCCACACAATGGGTCCGGCATTTGCCGCACAGCGCTTCAAGGAGCTGAACCCCAACATTGAAACTGTAAAAGTAACTCTGTACGGCTCTCTTGCAAAAACGGGAAAAGGTCACGGCACAGACCGCGCTGTCACCGACGCTCTCTATCCTCTTCCCTGCCACGTCGTCTTCAACACCGACGACGAAATCCGGCTTGAGCATCCCAACACCCTGCGCTTTGAGGGATTTGCCGACAATGAAAAAATAGCGGAAGAGACCTTTCTCAGTATCGGCGGCGGCGAAATAAGAATTACAGGAGAGGAAAGCGCACCCAACCGGGACGTTTATCCCGAAAGCAGTTTTACCGAGATAGCAAACCTCTGCAAATCCCGAAACATCCGCCTCTCCGACTACGTTTTTGAGCACGAGGGTGAGGATTTTATTCCCTTTTTGCACCGCGTATGGGAGACAATGGAAAACGCCATTCGAGAAGGACTTATCCACACGGGAACTCTTCCCGGCGGACTCGAGGTCAGCCGAAAGGCACAGCATCTTTTCAACCAGCGGCACATTGATGAAAGCCCCCAAACAAGGGAAAACCGCCTGGTCTGCGCCTACGCGTTTGCGGTAAGTGAGCAGAACGCCGACTGCGGAAAAATTGTAACCGCGCCTACCTGCGGCTCCTGCGGGGTTCTTCCTGCGGTCCTCAAATACATGGAGGAAAAGAACGGCTTCACAGACCAGGACATTTGCCGCGCTTTGGCGGTGGCGGGTCTCGTTGGTCAGATAGTTGCAACGAACGCATCTATCAGCGGCGCAGAATGCGGCTGTCAGGCAGAGGTAGGCACCGCCTGCTCCATGGCGGCAGCTGCTCTTGCAGAGCTTTTCGGCATGGGAATCGACCAGATCGAATACGCTGCTGAAATTTCCCTCGAGCACCACCTGGGACTCACCTGCGATCCCGTTTGCGGTCTTGTGCAGATCCCCTGCATCGAGCGAAACGCCGTCGCGGCAATGCGCGCCATCAACGCGCTCAGCCTTGCAAATTTCCTCTCGGGCAGCCGAAAGATATCCTTTGATCTTGTGGTAGAGACCATGTATCAGACGGGCCTCGACCTGTCTCACATATATCGAGAAACAAGCGAAGGCGGTCTGGCAAAGCTTTATAAACCTCAGTAAAAAAGGACGGCGTACGCCGTCCTTTTTTATTATCAAAATCCAAGCTTCTTCATGTTGTCGATGCTCTGCTTTGCAGAATCAAAGGGATCGAGGATACCCATGTCATCCTCAACAACGAAATTGTAGATTCCCACGTTCTTTGCCGCCTCGATGATCTCCTTCCAATGGAGGTTGCCCGTTCCCACGGGCGCACTTGCTCGGCTGGTCTCCTCAAGCACCTCGCCCTGCTTGCGAACGATAACGTAATCCTTGCAATGCATATACATGGCGCGACCGCGGAACATTTCAAGTGCACGGCTAGGCTCGTGCCCCGATGCGGTCAGCCAGAAAACGTCGGGCTGGAAGTATACAAGCTCGGGATCGGTGTTATTCAGAAGAATATCTATTCCTCTGTCGTCTCCCAGCTTCATGAACTCAAAGGAATGGAAATGATACATGAACTTCAGTCCCCTGTCGTGCAAGAGCTTTCCACACTTGTTCATCCAATCAGCAAAGATCTCGAAATCAGCTCTCATCTGGGGATTGTGCATGGAGTTGGTGCGAAGGACGTCCGTGCCCAGAAGCCTTGCTTCCTCTACGACGGCGTCCAGCTTGTAGGGGATCTCGTAAACGGGACAGTAAGCCGAGTCTGCCTTCAGACCGTAGTCCTTGAGCTGCTTTGCCATTTCGGGCGCAGTAGTAAAACCGGGGCGTGTAATCTGGACGTTTGTGTAACCCATCTCTGCCACGCGGCGAAGGGTGTTATCAAAATCCTCGGGAGTCTTCATAAAATTACGAAGAGTGTACATCTGAATACCGAACTGTGTCATTTTATTTTCTCCTTTTTATATCTCAAGCTGCATTTCCTGTCTTTCGGTGTAACCGGGCTTGAATGGCTCGGGGCGTTCACAACGGGTGGTCATTTCGTAATACTTACCGTCTTCACTGCTTTGGCAGATACCGAGAGCCGCCTCAAGAACGTGGCGGTTAAGCTCTCCCGAACAACGTGCGGGACGACCGTTGCGGATAGCGTAGACCGCGTCTGCCACGCCGAGTCCGCGGAAGTTGTCGCCCTTGTATCCGAAGTTTGTCACGATCTCGCTGATCTTGCCCACCTTGTCGATCACCTTGATCGAGGTTCGGTAGGTGTTGGGGTCGCCAAGATCGATGGTTCCGTCCGTGCAGAAGATCTGGAAGGTGTCCGTTCCCTTTGCGGTCTCACTTGTCATCGTAATATTGCCAAGAGCGCCGCACTCAAATTCGAGAACGCCCGTGGTATTGTTGTAGCTTTCCACCTCCATAGGCTGACCGTAAAGAGGTGAATCGGGATTTGCGAAGGTTCTGTGAGGATTGCGGATCTGGCTGAATCCCGCAACACGCTTGATGGGACCGAGCAGGAACACAAGCTCGGACAGATAATAGCTTCCCATGTCGAAAATGATACCTCCGCCGGAACAGAAGGCAAATCGCTTATAGGGTGCTGTATTGAATCTCTCGTGGTGATAAGAACGGGCAAGGAGTGCGTTCGCCATAACGGGAGTTCCCACCATTCCGCTGTCGATTATCATACGTGCCGTCTGGGTCGCGCCGCAAAGAAATGTGTCTGCCGCGCCGCCGACAAACAGTCTCTTGGACCGAGCCAGCTCCAGAAGTGTGGTGGATTCTTCAACTGTGAGAGTGGTCATTTTCTCGCAGTAAACGTGCTTCCCTGCCTCAAGTGCCCGACGGGATACCTCAAAATGAGAGGTGGGAAATGTAATATTCACAACCATCTCAATTTCAGGGTCGGCAAAGATCTCTTCGTTTGTCATTTGGCGGATCCCATATTTCTCCGCCTGCTTTGCGCTTCTTTCGGGGATTATATCGCTGCAGCCCACAAGCTCTGTGATCTTGTAGGTCTCTTTCAGATTCTTTAAATAAATGTCACTTATCATTCCGCAGCCAATGACCGCGACCTTCATAGGTTTGAATGCCATAAATGCACGCCTCCTGTAGCTTTTGTGATTTCATTATAGCAAAAAAAGAAAAAATTTCAATAAACAAACGGGAAAACTATGGACTTTTCGGCACAAATATGATAAAATATTTGCGAAAACATTTATTTTACGGGAGAAAACTCATGATAAATCTGCTTCTCATAGAGGATTTTTACAAATCGGATTTTAATCTGATCTACCTCTCCGCCATGTTCCAAAATCACGATTCGGCGCTAAAATTCACCCGTTACGCGGACTCCCCTCGTCCCGACAGCGGTTTTTTGCTGGTGCTGTCCGACATCACTATGACCTATTCGGGCATCGGCTATGAGATAACGCTGAGAAAGGGAGACATCGTCTATCTCCCTCAGGGATCGCATTATACCATGACCCAAACGAGACCTGCCGTGCCCACCCGAATCCGTTCATGTCTTGTGAATTTCATTTTTCGGGACGGTGAGGGAAGAACCCCTGTTTTTTCCGACCGTCCCGTGCTTCTCAACGCGGAAAAGAGCCGAAACGCCGCCTCCAGAATGCTTGATATCACCACCGAGCTTTCTAAATCCGAGAAAAGTCCGTTCCGCGTAAAATCGCTCTTTTACTCCCTTGCCGACTCACTTATAGGCGCAGAAATAAACTCCTCCGCCTACTACCACCCTATCCGCGCAGGAATAAAATATCTGGAGAGCAACTGGAACCGCGACGTGAAGATCAGCGAGGTAGCAGAGCGTTGCGGAGTGAGCGAGACCTATTTCCGCCGTATCTTCACCAAATGGTCGGGCATGAGTCCCATCGAATACCGAAACTCTCTGCGCATCGCAAACGCAAAATCCCTGCTTTCAAGGCGCTCGGTCTCTATCGCCGAGGTGTCTTATGCCGTGGGCTTTGACGACCAGTTCTATTTCAGCCGTATCTTCAAAAAGATCACCGGAATCTCGCCAAAGGATTATCGCCTGTCCCTGCAATGGTCGGGCGAAAAGCATTCGCTGAAATAAAAACTCATGCGGGTCGTCGAGGCGCCGACCACTACCAAAAAGACGGCGGTCGCTGACCGCCGTCTTTTTATTTAAAGTCCAAACTCGCGCATAAACTCGGAAATATCTACTGTTTCTCCCGTCAGCCTCGACCTTTCCGCCGCAAAAACAAGCATATGGTTTCGGCAGGATATATCCGCTTCGGTTATGTTCTCTTTTCCCTTGCCCTCGGTGAAATAATCGTAAAGTGCAAGGATAATGCGACTGTCACCGCCGCCGTGACCGCCCAATATTCCGTCGCGTGCAACAGAATCGACCGTTTTCTTCTCACCTGTGATCAGGCTCGTCACCTCTATGGGTGCGTCTCCCTGCATTGCCGCCCCCAACTCGCCCTTTGTACCCATGACGTGAATGAAGCGACCGCCGCGGTTGAAAGCGTTCATGGTAAAGGTGACGGTGATATCGTCCTCAAATAGCATATTTACCGTCTGGTGGTCTACTACGTTGTTGTCGCACTTGAAAACGCACTTTCCGTATTGGGTGGTCTGCAGAGCCTTCAGAACGTCCTCGTTTGTGGGGACGAAATTGTCACGCTCGATGCTGTGTGCCGCCGCAGGACGGAACCAGTGATCGTCCTTACTGTTAAGGTAAAGCTTGAGGGCGCTGTAAGGACAGCTTTCCTCGTGAGGACAGCCGTCGGTGCAACGCTCGGGCGCACCCTCGGGAGCATTTTCCTCTCTGAAATATGTAAGTGTGCCGAAGGACTGTATTTTTTTGCACTCCTTGCCAAGCAACCACTGTAAAATATCAAGATCGTGGCAGGATTTCTGGAGAAGCATGGTGCTGGATCTGTCAGAGTTGCCCCAGTTGCCGCGCACAAAGCTGTGGCTCTGGTGAACGTTGCCCACGCACTCCTCATGATTTATCGAGATGACCCTACCGATCTCTCCCTTTTCGATTATATCCTTGATGGCGGTAAACATGGGTGCGTATCTGAGCACGTGGCAGACCACGACCTTCACTCCCTTTTTCCGTGCAGCATTTGCGATCTCAACGCACTCGCGCTCGGTGGGAGCGATGGGCTTTTCAAGAAGCAGATCGTATCCCAGGGATATCGCCTCCATAGCAGGCGCGTAGTGCAGACGGTCGGGAGTAGCTATCACCGCAAAATCCGCGACCTTGCCAAGAGAGAGCAAAGGCTCCCAGCTCTCAAAGCACATACTGTCGGGAATGTTATACATTTCCTGCAAATGGCGTCTCTTATGTCTCATAGGCTCTGCCACGGCCACCACCTCGAATTTATCGGGATAAGCGAGCATTTTGTCGGAATAACAGGTTCCACGGCTTCCCGCGCCTATAACTATTGCTTTGAGTTTTTTCATGTTCTCCTCCTGATTCCTTTTGGAATAATTTCATAACCAATTATATCATTTTTTTCGCAAATGTAAATACATTTATGTTTCAAAAAACTTATCTCTTTCAAAAAACGTCGATTTTTTTCGATTGGCGGTTGACAAGCTCTTTCATTCTTGGTATAATAGGTATGAAAAGTATAACTTATCACACCAAGGAGGTAAACATGAAAGACAAATTTATAGGAATCAGCAAGGTGGGTGAAAAGGGACAGATCGTTATCCCAAAGGACGCCCGTGATATGTTCGGAATAAAGCCCGGGGACTCGGTGATCGTTTTGGCAGACAAAGAAAGAGGCATCGCCCTTCTCAGATCCGACGTATTTGAGGACATGACCGAATCGATCCTCGGAGGAGGAAAAAATGACGGCAATTAAGACTGAGGGACTCACAAAACGGTACGGCAATAAAACGGCGGTGGACAGCCTCGATCTGACGGTCGGGCACGGAGAGATATTTGCGTTGCTCGGAACTAACGGAGCCGGCAAGACCACCACCGTCAAAATGCTCTCGACACTTATCGAAAAAAGCGGAGGACGTGCCGAAATATTCGGGCTGGATATCGAAAACGACCGTCAGAAAATTCGGCAAATGATAAACATTTCCCCGCAGGAGACCGCCATCGCGCCCAATCTGACGGTCAGGGAAAACCTTGAATTTATGGCGGGGGCCTACGGCATAAGGAACTCTCGCGCAAAAATCGACGAGCTGACCGAAAAGTTTGGGCTTGCGTCCGTCATGGGACAAAAAGGCAAGACACTCTCGGGCGGTTGGCAGAGAAAGCTCTCTATCGCTATCGCCCTCATAAACGAGCCAAAGCTTCTTTTCCTGGACGAGCCGACATTAGGTCTTGACGTCATTGCCCGTAAGGAGCTTTGGAAGGTCATCGAGTCCATGCGGGGAGATGTGACGGTCATTCTCACCACCCACTACATGGAGGAGGCGGAAAAGCTGTCGGACAAAGTTGCCATCCTGTCAGCAGGCATGCTCTGCGCTGTGGGTACGCCCGCCGAGATCGTCTCGCAGTCGGGCAAGGACAATTTCGAGGACGCTTTCGTCAGTCTCGCAACGGGAGGTGAGTTTTGATGCGCACGTTTAACTTTGCAAAGAGGAATTTTAAAGAGATGATTCGCGATCCGCTGAGCATTATTTTTGCTCTGCTCCTGCCTCTTTTTCTTCTGTTCATTTTTCAGCAGTTCAAGATACCGGGCGAGGCGTACAGAATAGAAAATTTCACTCCGGGAATCATCATTTTCGGATTTTCGTTCCTTACGCTTTTTACTGCAACTCTTGTGTCAAAGGACAGAGACTCGGCCCTGCTGTCACGTCTGGGAGTCAGCCCCATGCGGGGTTCGGACTACGTTCTCGGATATCTTCTGGCAGTCTTGCCCATGGCACTCATGCAAAATATTTTGTTCTTTGCGGCAGCCCTTCTTTTGGGACTTGATTTTTCTACGGGAATCCTTTTATGTACTGCGCTTTCCCTGCCTATGTCTCTGCTCTTTATCGGTCTGGGCATCCTCGTCGGCTCCTGCGTAAGCGAACGGGCCTCGTCGGGCGTGGGAAGCATCGCAGTTCAGCTGGTGGCTTTCAGCAGCGGAATGTACTTTGACGCAGCAATGGTAGGCGACTTTTTCGCCGTGGTCTGCAAGCTCCTTCCCTTTTCGGGTGCCGTGGATATTTTGCGCGGTGCGCTCGGTCTCAGCACGGACGGACTTTTGCGCCCTGCTCTGACTGTGGCTCTCTACACAGTCGTGATTCTTGCGGTAGCGATCACGGTTTTTGCAAAAAAAATGAGAAGCGGAAAATAAAAATCTCCCCTTGGTCGCTTGATCGCGCACAAGGGGGATTTTTGTCGAAAATCCTTGACAAATGAGCAAAATCAATATATAATATCCTTGCAAAATTCCCGTCAGCGGGATTTTTATTTTTCAAGGAGAGAAAATGGATTTCGACGTTTCCTTTTTTATACAAAGCATCGGCATGGGCGCCGGGCTTGCCATGGATGCCTTTTCGGCTTCCCTTACGGACGGTCTCAGCGAGCCTAAAATGAAGCCGAGAAAAATGCTTACTATAGCGGGAGTCTTCGCCCTTTTCCAGGCTGTCATGCCTCTTGCGGGGTGGTTTTTCGTTCACACGCTCGTCAGCTATTTCAAGGCCTTTGAGCCTTTCATTCCATGGATAGCCCTTATACTTCTTGCCTACATCGGCGGCAAGATGCTCTGCGAGGGCATCAGGTGCGAGGGTGAAGAGTGCAAGCTGGCGCGCCTGGGTTGGGGTGCTCTGTTGATCCAAGGTATCGCCACCTCAATCGACGCTCTTTCCGTAGGCTTTACCATCTCGGATCACGACCTGCTCTCGGCTGTCATCTGCGCCGCGATCATCGCCGCCGTGACCTTCGTTATCTGCTACGCAGGTATCATCATCGGAAAGAAGATCGGCACCGCCATATCCGGTAAAGCGCAGATCTTTGGCGGCGTGATACTTATTGCCATCGGCATCTGGATATTCGTCAAAGGGACCTTCTTGAAAATATAGTCATAACCACCGGCTAAGCCGGTGGCTTGCTCAGCCCTATAAGGGCATATTACTGGCGGGGCTGAAAGCCCACCTAACATCCTACACTTGCAAAAATGCCCTACTGCCGCAAATGCGGCGACTCTCTTTAGCCTCCCTTGTGTAAAGGGAGGTGGCACGGCGTGCCGTGTCGGAGGGATTGTAAAAAAACAAAACACTCTCATACAATCCCTCAGTCACCTGCGGTGACAGCTCCCTTTACACAAGGGAGCCTTCCGCTGCGGCGGGATTTCTCAACGGCAAAAGCCTCTTTGGAACCACCCGCTTAGCGGGTGGTTTTCGTAAACCAACAAAACACTCCCGTGAGAAATCACGGGAGCGTCTGTTTTATCCGCATATCAGCATCTCAAGGGGCGCATATCCTCCGCCGCCCGAGGAGAGCTTTATTTTTCTGTCGGTCTCCTCGCACAGAGCGATCTTTCGGTGCAAGGTGTCAAGAGTAAGCCGCGCGGCACTTCTCAGATAGATCTTGGCGCGGTATTCGTTCATGTATTTTTCCCTTGCCATATCGGCAGGAGTCATACCGCTTTCGGCAAGCTGTTTTACCAAAAGCAAGTCGCAAAAAGTCTTTGAGGTCTCCCCGAAAATGATCAGAGGGTCAACGCGCTTGAATTTCATATAGTCAAGGATAGACAGCGCGTCCTGTGCCCTGCCCTCCATTATGGCGTTGGCGAATGCAAAGCTGTCGTATTCCGTATCCGCACAGCAGACCGTGCGCACGTCCTCACACTTTACCTCCGACCTGCCCTCGTATAGCACGTAAGCGCAAAGCTTTTCGATCTCGTTTGCCAGGCGCATCATACTGCTGCCGCAATAGCTGATAAAAAAGTCCACCGCAGAGTCGCTTATGTTGACGCCGTTATGCGCAAAATGCTTGTTTGCCCAGACCGCCAGTCGACCGGGAGTGCATTTATCGAATTTTACGGCACAAAGCTTTTCCGACAGCTTCTTCAGCTGTGCCGAGGGTTTTGTGACCGAATACCCCTCGTCGATAAGCCCTGCTGCCACGGACAGAATGACCGTGTTGAAATCATATTCCCGCAAGGCGTCAAGAGCTTCTGCAAGCTCGTCCACCTCCGATGATCTCATCGCCGTAAAATCAAAGCCCGTGAGAAGTATCAGCTTTCTGTCTGCCATCATGGGCGGCGGCTGCATTGCGTCCACCAGCTTTTCGGGGGTGAAATCCTCATAGGCAATCTTTATTATATTGAAAAGCGCAAATGCCGGATCGGGTGCCACAAGCTCCTGCACCAGACGCACGGCGTGAATCTTAAGATAGTCCTCGTCTCCGTAAAACAGATACCCCGTACCAAGGGCACTCTTTATCTGCTTTCGAAATTCGGAATCGCTTATAGGTTTGAAATCTGCCATTTTAGTCTCCGAGTGGGATTTTTACTGTCTAAATTATACC
>JAZODH010000035.1:0-32721 GCA_045596925.1 Eubacteriales bacterium | reverse complement strand
TTATTTTGCTGGGACGGGTGCTTGAAAAGGTATTCGACGACCGGCTGGACCGTCTGTTCACCCGATACGTGGCAGAGCCTCTTGGTATGAAAAATACGGAATTTTTGCCCGACCGAAAGAAGGATATAATCAACGCCCATCCCAACCCAAATGAGGCCGAGATCGTCCATGATTACAACTGCCGACACTTAGGCGGCGTCTGCGGGAACGCAGGACTTTTCTCAAATCTTGAGGACGTTATGCTGTACGTAAATATGCTCCTTGCAAAGGGCGCGCCCCTGTTTTCGCAAAAGACCTTCGAATCAGCGGTTCAAAATCACACTCCAAACATGAGCCAATCAAGAGGACTTGGATTCGTTTGGTCCGACGAAAAATACGGCCGCACCGGGGGACTTTTCGAGAACGGTGCCATCGGGCACGGAGGATACACGGGACAATCTGTATTTGCTGACCCGAGAAGCGGACTTTATGTCATAATTCTTTCGGACGCCACTGTTTGCTCGTGCAGAAAACACGGCGGACGAGAAAACGCTGAAGAAACAAGGCAGTGTATACGGGACATTCACAACGCAATAAAGCTTGATATGGAATTGGTATGAACGACTTACTTAAAATAATCGATGAATTCAGGGGCGAATGTCCGTGCGGAAAAAAGCACGAGACCGCAATACGTGACGTACGGATCGAAAGCGGTCTTGTTCACCGCGTAGGCGAAATTCTGCAGGCAAACGGTTTCGAAAAGACTCTTTTGCTTGTTGCCGACAAAAACACATTTGCCGCCGCAAACGGAATAATGAAAAGCCTTGAGGATTTTGACGTGGAACTGAAAATATACGATTTTCTCCGCGTTTCCACAATGGATCACGTCCGCGAAATTGAAGCACTTATTTCGGGCAAACAAATTTCCGTTTTGTCGGTGGGCACGGGCTCTGTGAACGACACCTGCCGTCTCGCGGCCGCAAGACAGAACAAAAAGCTCTGTATTTTTGCTACTGCGCCCTCAATGGATGGCTTCGCGTCCTACTCTGCCCCCATCGTCGAGCGCGGCTTTAAGCGGTCTTACGACGCAAAAAGCCCGGAGGTCATAATCGGCGACACGAAAATTCTCGCCTCCGCGCCGTCAGAACTCAAATCCGCGGGATTCGGCGATATGATAGCAAAATACATAGGTCTTGTCGATTGGCAGATCTCGGCACTTCTCACGGGCGAATTTTACTGCGAACGCATAGCTGCGCTCACAAGAGAAGCCGTTGACGGGCTTTTGGAAATGGCAGATCGGGTGACTGTCGATGACGAATACACTGCAGGGAAAATTTTTGAAGCCCTGCTCAAAACGGGAGTCGGCATGAGCTTTGCCAAAAATTCCCGTCCCGCCAGCGGAAGCGAGCATATTATCGCTCATCTGCTTGAATGCGTTGAGCTGCGCGACGGAATTATCCCAAATTACCACGGAGACGACGTTGGTGTCAGCACTTTGAAAATGCTTGAGTACTACAATATCTTGTCACAGCGCGAAAGCATCGACGCACGAAAAGAGCAAGTCGATTGGGAAACCGTTTTAGGCTTCTACGGAACGATGCAGGACGACGTCAAAAAACTCAACTTCCCCGTGAACGTTATTGACTCCGTCGATCCCGACGACTTAAAAGCCAAGTGGAGCGGCATAAGAAAAATAATTCGCAGTATTCCAAGCTATGATGAGTGCAGAACCGCCATGGAAAAGGCAGGTTGCAAGCTGACAGTACAGGACATCGGCAAGGACGAAAAACTTTTCGCTGACTGCATCGAATTTTCCCCATATATGCGCCACCGCCTGACGTTACTCAGGTTGAAAAACATGATAATATAAAGAAAATCCCCCACAAGGAGGTCAAAAATGAAAATAATTGATATTCTGACAAACGGACGGGCGAACCTGTCTTTTGAGGTTTTCCCTCCCAAAACCGATTCCGCCTTTGACAGCGTTGAGGCGGCTGTTGAGGAGATCGCCTCATACCGTCCCGCTTTTATGAGCGTTACATACGGCGCAGGCGGAGGAACGAGCAAATATACACTTGACATAGCAAAAAACATAAAAAAGCTTTACGGTGTTCCGACCTTGGCACACCTGACCTGCGTTTCATCGACCCGTGAAACGGTCAAAGCAAGGATCGAGGATATAAAAAATGCGGGTGTGCAAAACGTCATGGCTCTGCGAGGCGACCTTACTCCCGAGCTTGAGGGAAGTGACCGTTCGAGATGGGATTACCGCCACGCCATCGACCTTGTGCGCGATTTGCGTGAATCGGGCGCGGATTTCTGCATCGGTGGTGCCTGCTATCCCGAGATCCACACCGAGAGCGCAAATCAGAAGGACGATATAAAATACCTCAAAGAAAAGGTTGACGCGGGCTGTGATTTTCTGACCACTCAGATGTTTTTCGACAACAATCTGCTCTACAATTTCTTATACAAGATAAGAGAAGCGGGGATCACCGTCCCCGTTATCCCCGGAATCATGCCAATCACCAACGCAAAGCAGGTGGAGCGCGCTATAAAGATGTCCGGCTCACATATGCCCCAGCGCTTCAAGAGCTTGGTCGACCACTTCGGTTCAAACCCCGAAGCCATGAAGCAGGCGGGAATCGCTTACGCCACCGACCAGATAATCGACCTTTACGCAAACGGCATCACAAACGTCCACGTTTATTCCATGAACAAGCCCGACGTGGCAAAGAAATTGCAGGATAACCTGTCGGAGATCATAAAATGACTCCCGTCGTAAAAACAAAGGAGTATTCCCTGCCACCCGTCCGTGTGCAAGAAGTACTCAGGTACAGTGGGTGCGCTGATGTCACCTCCGACATGGAAAAGCTGGCAAGCGAGTGCATTGCCGAGGCAAGCGGGATCTTTTGCGGCAGGGTCTGTTACAGCGAATTTTCTCTGAAAAAGACAGAAAAAGGTCTTGATTTGGGGTTTGTGCAGACAGATTCCCGCGACCTTGCAAAAAATCTTGAGGGGTGCGACAACACGATAGTATTTTGCGCCACAATTGGTCATGAAATTGACCGTTTCATAAAAAAATACGGGGTGATCTCTCCCGCAAAGGCAGTTATTTTTCAAGGTCTCGGAGCCGAGCGCATCGAGGCGCTTTGCGATCTTTTCTGCGCCGATCTCGAAACCGAGAATTTTACGGCACGCCCACGATTCAGCCCGGGTTACGGGGATCTTCCCCTTGAACTTCAAAGAGATATTTTCCGCACCCTCGACTGTCCCCGTCGCATCGGGGCAACCTTAAACGAGAGCCTGCTCATCTCCCCCACAAAGTCGGTATCGGCGCTTGTGGGACTGAAAAAGCGGGTCTGAAAGGATAAAAATGAACGTACGTACACTACTAAAAGAGAAATTCCTCATACTGGACGGCGGAATGGGCACCCTGCTTCAGAGCGCAGGTCTGCACCCCGGCGAGTACCCCGAAAGATGGAATATCACCCAACCCGAGGTCATAAAAAAGATCCACGCAGACTATCTTGCCGCAGGCTCGAACGTGATCTCTGCCAACACCTTTGGCGCAAACAGTCTGAAATTTGGAGACAATAAGCTTGAGAGCATTATAAAGGCCGCCATGGAAAACGCCCGTGCGGCAATAAACGATTGCGACGATAAAGAGGACAAATTTGTTGCCCTTGACATAGGTCCCACGGGCAGACTTCTCCGTCCTCTGGGCGATTTTGATTTCGAAGAGGCGGTGGAGGTCTTTGCCAAGACCGTCCGTCTGGGCGCAAAATACGGCGCGGATCTGGTAATTCTTGAAACCTTCAGCGACAGCTACGAGACAAAAGCCGCAGTTCTTGCCGCCAAAGAGAACTGCGACCTGCCCGTGGTCGTCACCAACGCTTACGGGGCGGACGGCAAGCTCATGACAGGCGCGACCCCTGCCGCCATGGTGGCCATGCTTGAAGGACTGAGAGTTGACGCCATTGGCGCAAACTGCTCACTTGGCCCCAAACAGCTCCGCGGCGTGGTTGAGGAGCTTCTTGAAAACGCGTCCCTGCCCGTTGTGCTTCAGCCAAACGCGGGTCTGCCCAGAGTAGAGGGTGGCAAGACCGTTTACGACGTTGACGCCGAGGAATTTTCCTCGGATATGCTTGAATTTGCAAAAAAAGGTGTTCGCGTTCTGGGCGGTTGCTGCGGAACGACCCCCGAATATATAGAAAAGACGGCCAAAAAGTTGCAGGGACTCACCCCCATGCCCCTGAGTGAGAAAAATATCACCTGCGTGTCCTCTTATACTCATGCGGTGAGATTTGAAGACGAACCTGTTCTCATCGGAGAGCGCATCAATCCCACGGGCAAAAAGCGGTTTAAGCAGGCGCTTATGGAAAACGACATCGACTACATTTTAGGCGAGGGCATAAATCAGCAGGAAAAGGGCGTTCACATACTTGACGTGAACGTGGGTCTGCCCGATATTGACGAGCCGACCATGCTTTGCCGTGCCGTCACCGAGCTGCAATCTGTCACCGACCTGCCCTTGCAGATCGACACCTCGAACACAGACGCCATGGACCGTGCGCTCCGTCTTTACAACGGAAAGGCTATGATAAATTCCGTGTCGGGCAAGTCAGAGAGCATGGACGCGGTATTCCCTCTTGCCGCAAAATACGGCGGTCTGGTCGTAGCTCTTACACTGGATGAGAACGGCATCCCCGAAACGGCAGAGGGACGGGTCGAGGTTGCCCGTAAAATTCTCACGCGCGCATCTGAATACGGGATCCGCGCAAAGGATATCATTTTCGACACTCTTGCCATGACGGTCAGTGCCGACAACAAGGCGGCAATTGCCACCCTTGGCGCATTGAAGACTATAAAAAACGAGCTTGGCTGTCACACCTCTCTGGGCGTGTCCAACGTGTCCTTCGGTCTGCCCCGCCGCGAGGTCATAAACAGCACGTTCTTTGCTCTTGCCCTTGAAAACGGACTTTCGGCGGCCATTATGAACCCATATTCCACCGATATGATGAAGACCTATTACGCATTCCGCGCCCTGCACGGCACAGACGCAAATTGCGCGGAATACATCGAATTTGCCTCGGCTTTGCCCGACGAAAAGGCACAGGCAGCCGCCGCACAGACAGTGCCCGAAGAAAATTATGCCTCCGAGCTTCAAAAGGCGATAATAAAAGGCCTGCGCGACCGCGCGGGAGAGCTTTGCCGAGCCCTTCTCGAAAAAACGGCGCCTCTTGATGTGGTGCAAAACGAGATAATCCCCGCCCTGGACGTTGTGGGACAAGGATTTGAAGCAAAAAAGGTGTACCTGCCCCAGCTTCTCATGAGCGCGGAGGCGGCAAAAGCGGCATTTGAAGAGGTCAAGAGCTTCATGCTGCGTGACGGTTCGGAAAAGGTGTCGAAATTTCCCGTGGTCATTGCCACGGTCAAGGGAGACATTCACGATATCGGCAAAAACATCGTCAAGCTCCTGCTTGAAAACTACGGCTTTGAGGTCATAGATCTGGGCCGCGACGTGCCGCCTGAGAACATAGTCTCGGCGGTGCTGGAAAAGAGCGCACCATTGGTAGGACTGAGTGCTCTCATGACCACAACCGTTCCCGCCATGGAGGAGACCATAAAACAGCTCCGCGCGTCCGCACCCGATTGCAGGATAATCGTTGGAGGTGCGGTTCTTACAAAGGAATACGCCGATAAAATCGGCGCAGACCACTATGCAAAGGACGCAATGGAAGCGGTCAGATATGCCGATTCGCTTCTATGATAAAAAACACATCGCCTGACGGCGATGTGTTTTTTGTTTAGATCTTCTCAGCGACCCGCTTTATCAATTCAGCAAAGTAGGGGTCTATCTTCTCACGCTTGAGCCAATACTCGGGGGTGTTGATGATACCTTTCTCGTGAAGGGTCTCGATCGCCTTTTGGTAATCGGACTTTGCGGGCATCGTGTACGTCCCCGTCTTGTTGGGAATCCCCAAAACAGGCTCGGGGCTGATTGCTTTCGTTCCCTCTCTCACCTCGAAATGCAGGTGAGCGCCGAATGAGTAGCCCGTGTTGCCCATAACGCCTATCTTGTCCCCTGCCTTTATCATCTGACCTGCCGAGACCGCTCTCGACTTCATGTGGCAATAGTAATAAAGCCGGCCGTCATTTCCCTTGATGCAGACGTAATTTCCCCACTGCCAGGTGGGATTGGATTTATCGGTGATGATCCGGCTGTGTACCACGGTGCCGCCTACAACGGCGCAGATATCGGACGATCCGACGCCCACCATGTCGTATCCGCCATGGAATTGCTTTTCGCCGTTCAGGGTGCGATTTCCGTAGGGCGAGGTGACCCTCACCGAGGTACTGTCAAAGGGTATTATCATAATTTTCACTCTCCGCCTTTATTCTTGCGGAATCTACCAGACCCTCGCCAAGAATGTAGGCAACCATGGCAGAGGTGGCAGCAATGATCGCCGTTACCTGCTCGGTGGTGACTCTCTCAACACCGAAAGCCACAAGTACAGTCGTAACAAAGGTTATGACCGCCGCCCAGAATTTGCGGCTCGTCAGCTTTTGTTTCCAGTTGATATTCATGTTGTTTCCTCCATTTTATTTAGATTCGGGTAGCTCCAGCGTTTCCTCGTAAAGCTTAGTTGCCACGTCGTTGCCGCCCAGAGCGTGATATGCGGCATATGCGCGGGTGAGCGCCTCTTTTGCATAGATGGGACAATGTACCCTCTCGCAATATTTTTCATGAGCGCGGATTATCTCCGCTCTCAGCAGACATTGAAGACCGTTTTTAATGGCCTTCAGTTTTATCATCATAGTTCCCGCAAACGCAACTGCCGAGCCGCACAGAAAGGGGATCAGCCATTTAAGAAAAAGTTCTTGCACCGCCGTCCCTCCTTACACGCGCTTACTGAGCAGAGTCGCAGACAGCTCGGCTTCAAGCTCGACTGCAGTTTGAGTCACGTCAAAAGTCCCTTTGGGGACAACCGCAGGCTGTGCCTCGGTCTTTTCATATCCCTTCTCCGCCCTCTCTATAATGCCCTTGGTAGGATACCACGCGTCTCCCTCCCACAGGTCGTCAGGCACGATCAGCCGTGCTTCTCCGCAAAGGATCTCAGTTCCCGCACGCACGCACTTGGACTCGGTGGTTCCCTCCTGACCGTAAGGCAGATAGGGAGTCTCCACAGTCCCCTCCTCGATCTTGATATTTGTAAAGT
The DNA here is from genome assembly GCA_045596925.1 of Eubacteriales bacterium. Taxonomy (GTDB): domain Bacteria; phylum Bacillota; class Clostridia; order Oscillospirales; family CAG-272; genus SIG710. The sequence goes on along the minus strand of JAZODH010000035.1, from coordinate 25,519 downwards.
TCACCGTGGAATTCCAAAGCTCGGGATACATCATGTGGGAATAATAATACTGATTGGTCATGGCCTGAAAGCTGTATCCCTCAAGGGTTGAGGGGGTGGTGAAGGTCACCGTGCCATGATATTTCTCACCCTTTCTTATCTGATGATTAACGTACAGATGTACCAAGGGGAGCTCATATTCCCAAGGCAGGTCCATTCCCCAGTCGGGGGACAGGGCATCCGGCGGAACAAGTACGAATCCCAAGCCCGAATTATTACAATGCCTCTCTATCTCACCGCAGGACATGGGCTCGCCCGTTTCCATATCGTAACAGCAGTCCTGTCGAAAAACCGATTCCGCAGGCTCGTCCACTCCCTCCGCGTCAAAGCTCAGCGTGTAAGTCGTGTCCGGCTCGAGCATGGTCTTCACATCGTCCGAATAGCTGTAGGCATAAGGCCAGTTGTAGCACCTGAGCATATCGCCCAGAGAATAAAGATTTCTCTGAGCGGGAGGCTCGGTCTTGCCTTGCACACGCAAGGCGTACTTGGGGTCTGTCGAAAAGCGTCCTCCCATGCACCTCTCGAAATGAAGGGCCGTCCCCTCACTTGACTGCGCTTCGAGCTGCGCCATCAAAGCCGTGGATCGTCTCATGATATCCACACTCCCTTATACTTGTCCCCGACGCGGTGAACTCTCACCTCGGTCGTGGTGTTCGCCTCAAAGGATGGTGCAATGCCAAGGTACCATTCGATGTTAGGAAACCTGACAGCCTGTGCTGTATTCCCCAAAGAGATAATAAATACCCACTCGCAGTCAAGGGTCTCGACGGCGGGTGCAAAACTGATCGTCAGCCCTCCTGTCAGCTTCGGAAATACATTTGTTACATTCGGACTGATCTCTGCGGTTCCCGACGTCTCATCTCGGTTGCAAACAGAGACCGCCCCACGGGACATACCCGTCAGAGCCGAGATAAGCTTCTCCATCTTTTCGCCGTAAGTCTCATTCAGAATAATAGGTTTTGTTACTGTTGCCATTTTATTTTTCCTCCTTTTTTTCAAAGACGACACAAACAGCGCCGTCCGTTACCGCAAGATAAGTGACCTCGCCCGAATCACCCTTCTCGCCCTTGTCTCCCTTATCACCCTTAAAAGCACCTCTGTCCGCGTCGTCGCGGACGCTCTGAGCCGTGTCCACCGCTTTCTGCATCATGGTCATGACCTGCTCCATCTGGGTCGGTGTCGGCTCCTCGGCAGGCTCGCCGTCGGGACTGAGTGAATTGAGAACGTCTATCTCACCTGTCACCGATATGAGTACGTCCTCGTCTCTCCAGCCGCTGAGAACGTATTTGTTCACACCCGCGCATCTCATGACCTCGGCAGGGACCTTCACCTCGTCATCCGAAATGATAAGGTAAACCGCTCCGCTGCCGTCAAGAGGATAGAACGTGATCTTTTTTGCAAGTCCGTCCCACTCGGAGCTGAATTTAAAATTGAGGGTGCAAAAACCGTAGCTTCCCCTTGTTCCCGCAATAAATCGCCTTGGTGTCATGGCGTATTCATCAACGAAAATTTCCATAAAATCCTCCTTTTCGCCGTTTTTTCGGCGCAATGATTTTTTTGGCGTGAACAGATAGGTATCATGACCGGTAAAACAAATCTTCACGCCTTTTTGCCGTTGCGAAAACATTTTACCACACCGCGTTTTTCTGTGACTGACAGTTTTCTGTCAGTGCCCCTTTTGTATTGACATTTTCACAAAATCATGATAGAATTATTTGGGTATGTAAACACCCAAGATCAAAGTCGGAGAAGTACGGAAAATGAGCAGCTTGAAATATATCCCTGCGGTCTGCGTGGTGGGAGACAATTATCAGATAATATACCGCACGACAGTTGACGGAATCAGTCATATCGATGTGGGAGGAAAGAAATATTACGAGACCAACGCAGGCTTTATTCCCGCGTTCCGCAGGATCCACAAGATCGTAGTCCCTCAGACAGTCCTGAACGAAGCGGGCAAATACTCGCTCCACTTTGAGGAGTGCATCGACAAAAAGCCCTATTTCCCAGTGAAGGGTCCCGAGGTCGTGTACAACTTTCAATTCAAAGGCATGAATAAGACCGACGACGTAAAAGCCTTTTTCGTCTCCGACATCCACGGAAAATACGATATGGCAAAGGGCGCGTGCCTGCATTTCGGGGACGAGCTTGACCTTTTCATCGCCGCAGGTGACATTATTGACTCCTCGGAAAAGCTTGAGCACATCGACGCTTACCTTGAATTTCTCGCTGACGTAACCCACGGCGAGATCCCGATAATTTCCATCAGAGGAAACCACGACACAAGAGGCTACTGCGCCGAGGATTTCGTTGACTACATAGGCACCGACGGCACGGTAAATACTTATTACACCTTTTCCTGCGGACCTATCGGCGGTGTTGCCTTAGACGTGGGCGAGGACAAATGGGACGACCACCCCGAATACGGCGGATTCAATATATTTGAGCATTTCAGAGAGGCGGAAACGCGGTTTATTCAAAACGTTAAGCCTATTTCGGACGATTTCAGATACAAGATCGCTGTCTGCCATATGCCTATCCCTACCGACAATCCTCCCCTTGATTCTCCTTTCCGAATCGAGGAAGAAAAGCTGAAAATATGGACCCGGGAGCTTGACAGGATCGGTGTATCCTGCCTGTTTGCAGGTCACACCCACAAGATCGGCGTTTTTGAACCGAACGGCGAAAATGACCGATTCCCCCACGATTATCCCGTGGTCGTCGCCGCCGAAATCAATACGAAAAAGGAAGAACGCCGCTTCATCGGCTCCGCTCTTACCTTCCGTAACGGCAGAATATACGGAGAATTTATCAACCACGAAGATCAAGTGGTCGGAAAATACGAAATTTAACGAATATACGGGTGAAATGAAATGTAATACCGCAGCATTTGAACTAATAAACGAAATCTTCAAAAGGAAATATATTTAAATGGCAAACTTTCAGAACGAAATAAACCGACGCCGTACCTTTGCGATAATCTCGCACCCCGACGCCGGTAAGACAACTCTAACGGAAAAGCTTCTCCTTTACGGAGGTGCTATCAACACCGCAGGCTCGGTAAAGGGCAAGGCGGCTGACCGCCACGCCACCTCCGACTGGATGGAAATGGAAAAGCAGAGAGGTATCTCTATCACCTCGTCTGTCATGCAGTTCGAGTACGACGGATATTGCATAAACATTCTTGACACCCCCGGACACCAGGACTTCTCAGAGGACACATACCGCACTCTTATGGCGGCAGACAGCGCGGTAATGGTCATCGATGCCGCAAAGGGTATCGAGCCGCAGACCCGCAAGCTGTTCCGCGTCTGCGCCATGCGCCATATTCCCATCTTCACCTTTATCAACAAGCTTGACCACGAGGCAAGAGACCCCTTTGACCTCATCGACGAGCTTGAAAAGGAGTTCGGCATCGGCACGTACCCAATGAACTGGCCCATCGGCTGCGGAGTGAATTTCAAGGGAGTTTACGATCGCGACAAGCGCTGTATCCTCTCTTATGCGGATTCTCACCGCGGACGTGAGCGTCTCAGTGCAATTGAGTGCGATATCACTGACACCGAAAAGCTTGATTCTCTCATCGGTCCCTATCAGCGTGAGGAGCTTTGCGAGCAGGTAGAACTGCTTGACGGAGCTTGCTTTGATTTTGACCTTGAAAAGGTAAGAGAAGGAAAGCTGTCCCCCGTTTTCTTCGGCTCGGCACTGAACAACTTCGGTATTGAGACCTTCCTTGAAAACTTTCTTAAAATGACCACGTCCCCTCTGCCCCGAAAGACCGAAACGGGAATAGTTGACCCGTTCTCGGATAAATTTTCGGCATTTGTTTTCAAGATCCAGGCGAACATGAACAAGGCGCACCGCGACCGTATCGCATTCATGCGAATCGTTTCGGGAAAGTTCGAAAGAAATAAAGAATATCTCCACGTTCAGCCCGGCAAGGTAATGAAGCTCTCTCAGCCTCAACAGATGATGGCGCAGGAAAGAGCCATTATTGACGAAGCGTATGCGGGAGATATTATCGGAATCTTCGATCCCGGTATTTTCGCTATCGGAGATACCGTCTGCGATCCTACGGAAAAGGATATCAGATTTGAGGGTATCCCCACCTTTGCTCCCGAGCGCTTTGCCATGGTCGAGCAGATCGACAGCATGAAGCGTAAGCAGTTTGCAAAGGGTATGAATCAGATCGCCCAGGAGGGTGCGATACAGATGTTCTTCGAGCCTGATTCGGGTCTCGAACGCGTCACCGTCGGCGTTGTAGGCGAGCTGCAGTTCGAGGTTCTTGAGGCAAGAATGAAGAGCGAATACAACGTGGAATTTATCCGCCGACCGCTGGCATGGCAGTATATCCGCCGAATCGCAAACGAGGTCGACCCAAAGACCCTTGACCTGTACGAAACGCATCTGGTTGAGGACGTCCGCGGCAACAAATATCTGCTCTTCAAGAGCGAATGGTTTATTCAGAGAACCCTTGAGCACAATGAGGGCAAATTAGAGCTGGTCGAATTCGGCTCGTAAATAAACAGGAGGAATTATGCAGGGAAACAATATTGAACCGCTTACACGCGAGGAAGCCAGAAAGCTCTTTGACAACTACAATGAAATAAAGGCTATGCAACACCTGTATAATGCCGCCATAAAAGAAATTCGTACAAAGCTGGAGATCCTCAACGATGAATTTCAGGTGACTCAGTCCAGAAACCCGATCCACCACATCGAAAGCCGACTGAAGACCACCGAAAGCATGATCAAAAAGCTGATGAACCGAGGATACCCCGTATCCATCGACTCCGCGAAGAAAAACCTCAACGACATAGCGGGTATCCGCGTCGTCTGCTTCTATATCGACGACGTTTACAGCGTCGAGGAAGCGCTTCTGCGCCACTCGGACCTGCGTCTGGTGGACAGAACAGACTATATCAAAACACCAAACTACAACGGATACCGCTCGCTCCACCTTGATCTGGAGGTGCCTATTTACCTCTACGAAAAAACGGAATACATAACCGCCGAGGTGCAGATACGCTCGGTGGCAATGGATTTTTGGGCAAGTCTTGAGCACGATCTGCGATACAAATCCACGGGAAAGATCCCGCCCGAACTTCCCGCAGAGCTGCTTCAATGTGCCGACGAGATTGCGGAGATCGACCGACGAATGCAAGGTATTTACAACAGAATAAAGGACGTATAAAAATTTCGCTGCGGCCGCGGCCGCAGGGTTTTTTCTTTCCTGTTGCAAAAATCCAAGATCTATGATAAAATGAATATATAAAATTTTTTGGCGAGGTTCTCTCAATGATCTATTCTCCTTTCAAGGATAAAAAGCTCTCTCTTCTCGGATTTGGCACAATGCGCCTGCCGACTGCGGCAAACGGTGAGATAGACCGTAAGACCTTTCAGCAAATGGTCGATCTCTCAATAAAAAACGGAATCAACTATTTTGACACCGCTTGGCCTTACCATTCGGGACTGTCCGAGACAGAGCTGGGTCTGGCACTCTCAAAATACCCCAGAGATTCCTATTACATAGCCACAAAATATCCCGGCCACCAGGTAAGCCGCAGCTACGACCCCGCCGCAGTCTTTGAAAAACAGCTTCAAAAGTGCGGTGTTGACTATTTTGATTTTTATCTGCTCCACAACGTCTATGAAAACTCTCTTGACGTGTATATGGACGAAAAATGGGGTATTTTCGAATACTTCAAGGAGCAGAAAAGACTTGGACGCATAAGGCACCTTGGTTTTTCAACTCACGCCACCACCGAGACCATGAAAAAAATCCTCGATATTATGGGCGAGGACATGGAATTCTGCCAGATTCAGCTGAACTGGGTGGACTATACCCTCCAGGACGGCATCGGCAAAATAAAGCTCCTTAACGAACGAAATATCCCGATCTGGGTAATGGAGCCTGTAAGAGGCGGAAAACTTTGTACTCTTTCCGCTGAAAACGAGGCAAAGCTCAAGGCTATGCGGCCCAATGAATCTATCCCCGCTTGGGGATTCAGATTTTTGCAGGATATTCCCGGGGTGACCATGATCCTCAGCGGAATGTCAAACACAGAGCAGATGAAGGACAATCTGAAGACCTTCAAGAAGCTGATCCCGCTTAGCGACACCGAGCGCAAAATCCTGCTTGACATTGCCGAGGAGCTGAAGGATTCCATTCCCTGCACCGCCTGCCGTTATTGCACGGACGGCTGTCCCGCAGGACTTGACATCCCTCTGCTCATTGCAAATTACAACGAGCTGCGCTTCGTCCCCTCGGTAAATACGTCAATGCGCCTGGACGCACTGCCCGAAGACAAGCTCCCCACAGCCTGCATTTCCTGCGGAAAATGTGCACAGATCTGCCCGCAGAAAATAGATATTCCTCAGGTTATGAAGGATTTTTCGCAAAAGCTGACCACCATAACAAAATGGAGCGACGTCTGCGCCGCCCGTGAAAGAGATCAGAAATAAAATTAAGCCTTCCCCAGCGGGGGAAGGGGGACCGCCTGCGGTGGATGAGGTGTCAATACCGCAATAAACTCCTCATCCGTCAGCCTGCGGCTGCCACCTTCTCCCACAGGAGAAGGCATTGGTGCGCCGCACGCGAAAGAGTTCAGAAATAAAAAACAGGCTTCCCTGCGGGAAGCCTGTTTTTTTATTTTCTCTTCTTTTTCAGCATCGCACGGACGGCAACAGTAATGAAATACGCAAACGCGATTCCAATGCACAGTCCGCCAAAATCTATCATCACGTCGGTGGTTGAGCTTGTTCTGTCAGTGAGCTTTTGTACGCTCTCGTCACAAACGCCCAAGGCAAGTCCGAAGAATAGGATATATATCAGATATTTCATGGGATCGGCGGGAAAAACGAGAAGCAAAAGGAGCATCGTTTCAATTCCCAGAAGCGCATATTCGAGGAAATGTGCGATTTTTCTGATTCCCTTGTGAACGTCTTCCTTTTCGATCTTATTTTGCTCCACGGCATCCTTTAGGGGCTTTACGCTCTCCACCACCTTATCGGTGATCCCCTGACTTGTATCGTTGGATTTTTCAGAGGGGGTAGCGGAATTTGAAAGAATGAAAACAATGGTAGCGATAATAAGCAAAATATCAATGACAATCAATACTCTTTTCGCTTTCATTCACTTCCCTCCTTTCAGTCACGATTTGTCAAATTAAGATATTCAACGTATTCCTCAAGGCACATACCCCTCTGACGCATGGCATTTGCGTGGTATCTGCCCACGAATCTGTAATGCCAAGGCTCAAAGCTGTAGCCTGTGACGTCAACCTTGTCCTCGGGGAAGCGGATAATGAATCCGAACTTCCAACAGTTTTCCTTCAGCCACGTGTACGCCGCCTTTTGAGCAAAGGCAACGTCGGCCGCGCCCAGATTGTGCATATCACAGCAAAGACCCGTCTGGTGCTCGCTTGTACCGGGGAACGCAGAATAGGTCAGAACGTGCGCCTTAACCTGCTCATCGGTCCAGTCGGGGTATCTTGCCTTGTCTCTTTCGTAGTAGGAATTAAACAGCGACTCCTGGTATGCGTAAGAACGGTAAGCGCTGGTAACGCTCACGTCGGTGTACCCTGCGGCAAAAAGCTCAATAAACATAGCTTCAAGGGCTTTCGCGGCGGTCTCGACCATCATCTGATTGGCTCTGCCGTCCTTGCGGGTGTTTTCAACGATTATCAGGTCATCGGGAATATAGCTTCCGTCTATGTGATTTGTCTTATTAACCAGAATCAGATAGGCGTCGCGGTCTTCGGGGTTCATGTACTGCTCGTAGGCGCTCAGATCGGTCTTAAATTCGAAGTCCACGTCCTGACCCAAATCCGGATCTTCCTCAACTGGGCCAAGCCCCGTAGCACCCTTTACCGCGAATTTTATTACGTCGGCGTTACGTCTGACCGAGACCGTGGCTTCCTCCTCGTCCACCTCGATCTCAACGCCCGACGCGAACAAAGTGCGCGCAAAATCAAGAGGGATCCAGATAGACCCGGGGTCGCGCTCAAGGGCATTCTCTCCCATTGACACGTTCTCGCCGTTGACGGTGGCAGAGCTTTTGCCCGCGGAAAATTCAGCGTATTCACTGTCACCCGAACCAAATCGAAGCGCGCCGTGTCCTCCGCTGACGGTCATACCGCAGATATCGGCTATGGCGGTCATGTTGATGTAAGACACGCTTCCAAGCTCATAGGAAGGATATTTTTCGGCTGTTGCTTCCTCGCCCGTGCCCCTGTAATAGGACACAACGTAGCTCTTTTTCTCGCTTTCGGGTGTCTCCTTTGAGGTGCTGAGAGCCGAGAAAAATATAAGACCGATGATAAGCAGCAAGCCTATGAGCATGCCAAGGAAAATCAAAACGTTCCTGGCAGAAAAAGCGCTCGCACTCTTGTTTTGCACACCGTCGGGTGAGATCCTCTCCTTTTGAGGCGTGACGGGTCGCGTAGGTCTCTTTTGCGCAGGTCTCATCTGGCTGGGCATTCTCGTCTCACGGGAAACGGGCTGTGCACCTTGTCCCTGAGGTCTTGCGCCCTGCGCAGGGCGCGGCGGACTGCCCGCAGGTCGCTGAGGGCGCGCGGGTGGCGGTGTCTGCGGTGACACGGGACGGCGGACAAATTCTTTATTTTCGTCGAAATTGTTCATATCAATCTCCAAATTTATTTGGTTTCAACCACCATGAAATAGGGTGAGGTGGGGGAATTTAGTATCTTTATCTGAGAAATGCAGATCTTTCTTCTGTCAAGCTTGGCAAAATACTCGCAGAGCATCCTGCCCTCAAGCTCCCCCTCCTGGTGCCCGGGGTAAACGGCAATGTTGAGGATAGCGTCACGGTCAAGCAGACGGATCGCCGCCTCGACTGCAGGCATGGTCGTCTCTCGCAGGGTTGTGATCCTCTTATCACCGCCCGGGAGATAACCCAAATTGAACATTCCCGCCTTGATGGGGGTTTTAACATATTCCTCCACGCGGTGGTGAGAGTCACAGATAAGCGTATAATTTTCGGGACAACCCGCGCACTTCAAATTTTCGGTAGTCGAATCAACGGCAGCCTGCTGAATATCGAAAGCATAAACGTGACCGCTCTCGCCTACCGTCTTTGAGAGAAATTCGGTGTCGTGACCGTTGCCCATGGTGAAATCCACGGCAATATCTCCCTCTCTCAGGTGCTCGCGGATAAATCTTTTATGTAATTCAAGTAAGTCAAGCATTTTTAACCCTTCTTCTTGTCGCCGCGATAGTTGTGCAGATCGCTGTCAAGGAATTTTATGGCACGCTCAACGGCGTCCTTTGAGTCCTTCCATGGCTCGTCCTCATAGCGGTAGTCAAACTTTTTGCAGAACCAGCTTATATCCTCGCGGAGCTTGTCAAAATATTTGAACTCCACCGCCTCTGCCTGCTTTGCAAATTCTGCGTAGCGCTTTTTGGACAAGCGGTACTGAGCGTAATCAAGCATCATCTTGAAATGAGGCAGGCAGAAATATGGCTGACGGTCGAATTTTGCGGGAAAATCGGGATCGCTGTCCCACAAAAGAACAGAGGTCTCTATCATGTGCTTAAAATGGAAGTCGATGTGTCCGCAGACGTAACAGGTACTCTCAAGCTCGCCTATTCGCTTCGACGCTTTTACACCGGGCTTTGTAAGGATTCCGGTAATACCGCTTCTCTTGGTCTCCTCCCTCAGCTCGTCCAGATGGCTCTCAAGCATAAGCGCCATGCCGAGTCGGTTCTTGCGCACGAACATCATGTCATAATGGGTACGGCAAAAGCCCTCCTTGTTGGTCTTAATGCGTGTATCCGGCTCCATCATGGCGGCGCCCAGGATCAGCTCAAGTTCGTTGTCCTCCAGCTTGTTGAAAATAGTACAAAAAGGACAGCCGCACTCGGGGCTCTCCGCCGATTCCGAAAACGCTTCGTTTACGGGTATGGTATATATCTTTTCCATTTTTTGCCGTTCCCTCGTTTTTATGTTAACATTTTTCTCTTGAAATAAATATAAAAATATATTATAATTATAGCACTAAATGAAAAATTGTTCAAGTACTAAATGTAAAATCGGGAGAAATATGTTCACGACAATAAAAAACGCAATTTTACAGAAGACGACCGAAAACGGTCTGCCCTATGTGACACTCGAGGGCGTGCGCGAATTTGACGTAGCAAAGACCTTCGACTGCGGTCAGTGCTTCCGCTTCGAACCGGTTGAAAATACGCCCTACGATGCCGAATTTGCAGGAGTCGCATACGGACGCTTCATCTCGGTGGCAAAGAACGGAGACACTCTGCACGTCTTCAACTGCACAAAAGATTTTTTTGAAGAGAAGCTCTTTCATTTCCTGGGTCTCGACCTGGATTACGAAAATATCCGCCGTACCCTGACCGAAAATTCCGACCTCGACTACCTTCGGGCGGCGGGTGAGAGCGCGAAGGGCATCAGAATATTGAACCAGGACAGATGGGAGACCCTTTGCTCCTTTATAATCTCGCAGAACAACAACATTCCCAGAATAAAAAAGCTCATTTGCGCCCTGGCACAGCGTTGTGGCGAACCGGTCTCTGCCAACGGCATGGAAGACCACGGCGCAACGGGAGATTTTTACTCATTTCCGTCCCCGCAGGCGGTGTTTGAGCTTGGGGAGGATGCTCTGAAAGAAATGAAATTCGGCTTCCGCGCTTCATACATAGCCGACGCGGCAAAGAAAGTGGCCTCGGGCGAGATCGACCTTGATCTTGCCGCCGCCCTCGACTATGCCGACTGTGTGGAATATCTTTCACAGATAAAAGGTGTCGGCGTAAAGGTGGCTTCCTGCACCGCTCTTTTCAGCATGGAAAAATATTCGGCTTTCCCCGTTGACGTGTGGATAAGACGTGTTCTTGAACGCCATTTTCCCGCAGGATTTGACCCCGCAACCCTTGGTGAATACGCGGGGATAGCCCAGCAGTATCTTTTCTACCACGCAAGATTTGAAAATAACGTATAACCTTTGACAAAGCACCATCTTTATGGTATAATAATATAATAATTACAATTATAGTCGGAGAACGTAAGAAAAATGGTAGAGATCACCGCTGTAATTCCACGTTCTCTCGCAGAAAAAGCAGGAATGTGCGCAGGCGATATCTTAGTGTCGATCAACGGTCACTATATACGCGATGTGCTGGACTACCGCTTCCGTCTCACCGAAAAGCAGGTTGAGATCGAGTGCGAGAGGAATGGGGAAAGAGTCAAATTTAATATATCAAAAGACGAGTACGGCGATATCGGACTTGAATTTGAGCGTCCGTTGATGGACAAAAAGCTGTCATGTGCAAACAAGTGCGTTTTCTGCTTCATCGATCAGCTCCCGCGTGGCATGAGGAAAACCCTCTATTTCAAGGACGACGATTCGAGACTGTCTTTTCTTCACGGAAACTATGTGACCTTGACAAACATGGACGATGCCGACATTGACCGCATAATCGAGATGCACATTTCGCCCGTGAACATTTCGGTCCACACCACCAACCCCTCTCTGCGTGTTCAAATGATGAAGAACAAGCGGGCAGGCGAGGTGCTTTCGTATCTGAAAGAGCTGGCGGACAACGGCATTGCCCTCTGCACACAGATAGTTCTATGCAAAGGACTGAACGACGGCGAGGAGCTATTGCGCACCATGCACGATCTCGCTACTCTTCACCCCGCACTGAAAAGCTGTTCGATAGTTCCCGCGGGCTTAACGAAATTCCGCGACGGTCTCTATCCCCTCTCGCCCTTCACCGAGGAGGAAAGCGGAAATATCATCGACACGGTAAATGAATTTGGTGACGAATGTCTGAAAAAATACGGCTCTCGGCTCTTTTTCTGTGCCGACGAGCTTTATCTCAAAGCAGGTCGACCTCTGCCAACCTCCGAATACTACGAGGACTATTCTCAGATCGAAAACGGCGTGGGCATGATAACATCGCTTGAGACCGATTTCAATTTCGACTACGCTTACGTCTCCGAGTACGCAGAAAAATTCGCTGTGCAGTACCCCGACGGCAGAACGGTATCTATTGCCACGGGAGAGGCGGCTTTTGACTTGATCTCGGGACTTGCAAAAAAGATCGAGGATGCCATTCCAAAGGCAAAAATCAACGTCTATAAAATTATCAATCACTTTTTCGGAGAAAGCATCACCGTTTCGGGGTTGCTGACAGGCTCCGATATGGCCGAGCAGTTGGCAGGACGGGAGCTTGGCGAAATGCTGTACTTCCCCAAAAACACCCTGAAGGCCGACGAGGATATTTTCCTTGACGACATGACACCCGCTCAGCTTTCCGAAAAATTAGGCGTTCCCGTGTCCCCCTCCTGCGAGGACGGATTTGAATTTATCCCCCATATACTGGGGCTCGACAACTAAAAGAAAAGGAGAAAAACATGAAAAAGATTCTTTTGGCAATACTTGCGGCAGCTCTCATCATCTGCTCGCTCTCCGCTTGCGGCAAGACCGAAAAGCCCCCCAAGACCGATACGACAGACACAACAGAGACGAATGATATAAGCATTCCCACAATTCCCGAATGCACTTACGAATACACCATTCAGGAGCACAGTACCATCGTCAGCGAGACCGAAGCGGGTGGCAGAAACACAAAGTTTTTGCGCTTCCCTGTTGTGAGCAACATGGAAAACGCCGAGATACAGACCAAGGTAAACGCCCTTCTCCTGGTCGAGGCGGAAAATTTCTACAAAACGACCCTGAAGGACATCGACATCTATATGGAGGAAGGCACGATCTTCAACTATGAGGTAACAAGCTGCACGGTCGAATACGCCTCCGACAATTTCCTTTCGGTAAAGAGCGTCATCAACTTCACCACCTCTACAAGCGAGTATTCGGTAAACTCGGTCTACACCACGAATATCGACCTGACAACGGGCGAAGAGGTGACGGGCGAGGATATCTTCTCCGATTTTATGACCATCAACAACAAATTTATCGGCGGCGACTTTAATCAGGAGTACGGTCTTGAAAATCTCCTCACACTCACAAACTACAGCGACATGATCCTGCAGTACAAGAGCGACAGAGATATCTATCCCGACGTATATTTCACCTATGATAAGCTGATAATCAACATTGATCTGACCGATTCTCTCGGCTCGTCTGCAGGCTTCTCTATCCCCCTGGTCGACGTGCGCGATTGCCTGAAGCTTATCCCCAATCAAAGAAAAGGATCAAAATAAAATGTCAAAACCCATCATTGCAATAGTAGGACGCCCCAACGTGGGAAAAAGCACCCTGTTCAACCGACTTATCGGTGAGCGCCGTGCCATCGTTGAGGACGTTCCCGGCGTAACCCGCGACAGAATATACGGCGAGACCGACTGGCAGGGCAGACGGCTCGTTGTCATCGACACGGGCGGTATTGAGCCTAAATCCGACGATATTATTCTGAGCCAGATGAAGACTCAGGCGCAGATCGCTATTGACACAGCGGACGTTATCATCTTTATGTGCGACGTGCGCGCAGGCCTGGTGGCGGACGACCGCGAGATCGCCGTCATGCTCAAAAAGAGCGGTAAGCCCATTATCCCCTGCATAAACAAATGCGACACCGTAGGCGGTCTGCCTTACGAATATTACGAGTTCTACGAACTTGGCTTTGAAAGTGAGCCTATCGCCGTTTCCTCGGTTCACGGAAGCGGTACGGGCGACCTGCTGGACGCTTGCCTTGAGGCTCTCCCCGAAAGCACCGGCGAAGAGGAAGACGACGATTCCATCAAGGTGGCGGTCATCGGAAAGCCCAATGCGGGCAAGTCCTCTATTATCAACCGCATAGTCGGTTCCGAGCGTCTTATCGTTTCAAACATTCCCGGAACCACCCGTGATGCCATCGACACACAGGTTGAAAACGAGTACGGAAAATTCACCTTTATCGACACGGCAGGAATCCGTCGCAAGTCGAAGGTGGACGACAGAATCGAGAAATTCAGCGTTCTCCGCGCCCACATGGCGGTGGAGCGCGCCGACGTCTGCCTTATTATGGTCGACGCAAACCAAGGCGTCACCGAGCAGGACGAAAAAATCGCGGGAATCGCCCACGAGGCGGGCAAGGCGTCAATAATCGTTATCAATAAGTGGGACAGCATCGAAAAGGATAACAGCACCGTGTCTCAGTTCACAAAAGACACCTACGATGCCCTTTCATATATGACCTATGCGCCTATCGTCTTCGTATCTGCGCTGACGGGTCAGAGAGTTACAAACCTTTTCGACATGATAAAGGCCGTTCACAACCAGTCGGTTACGAGAATTTCCACGGGTATGCTCAACGACGTGCTGGGCGATGCGACCACCCGCGTTCAGCCTCCCACAGACAAGGGTAAGAGACTGAAGATCTATTACATGACCCAGATATCGGTTGCACCTCCCACGTTCGTTATCTTCTGCAACAACGCGGAGCTTTTCCACTTCTCCTATCAGAGATATATCGAAAACTGCCTGCGTGATACCTTTGGGTTCCGCGGTACCCCCATACGGCTTATTATCCGTCAAAAGGGCGACGAGACTTAAAAAGCCCTTTAAATTGGAGAAAATATGTTTATAGACAACGTAAAAATTTATATCAAGGCGGGAAACGGCGGAAACGGCGCAGTATCCTTCAGACGCGAAAAATACGTTTCCCACGGCGGTCCCGACGGCGGTGACGGCGGAAACGGCGGAAATATCGTTTTCCGCGTTGACGAGGGCACCAACACCCTCCTTGCATTCCGCTACAAAAGAAAATTCGTGGCCGAAAACGGCGGAAACGGTAAGGGCGCAAAGTTCCACGGCGCAAACGGCGCGGACTGCGTTATCTCCGTCCCCCGCGGTACACTTATAAAGGACAGCGAAACAGGCAAGATCATAAAGGACCTGTCGGTAGATGATGAATTTATCTGCATCAAGGGAGGTAAAGGAGGCTGGGGCAACCGCCACTTCGCTACCCCCACAAGACAGACCCCCATGTTCGCAAAGAACGGAATAACGGGCGCGGAAAAGGAAGTTATCCTTGAGCTTAAGATGATCGCAGACGTAGGACTTATCGGATTCCCCAACGTGGGAAAATCCTCGATTTTGTCCCGCATAAGCGCCGCAAAGCCAAAGATCGCCGACTACCATTTTACGACCCTTTCGCCCAATCTGGGCGTTGTAAAGACGGGTGACGAAACAGGCTTTGTTGCCGCCGACATTCCCGGCCTTATCGAGGGTGCGGCAGACGGTCTCGGTCTCGGACATCAATTTTTGCGCCACGTTGACCGTTGCAGACTTCTTCTGCACGTGGTGGACATTTCTCAGGTCGAAGGAAGAGATGCAATCGAGGACGTAAAGCAGATCAATACAGAGCTTGAAAAATACAGTCCCGAGCTTGCAACCCGTCCCCAGATCATCGTAGCAAACAAGACCGACATGGTAAACGAGGAATACGTCGATCTTGAGGCCTTTGAAAAATTCGTCGACGACAACGAGTGGGAAATGCTCTACGTTTCCGCCGCAACGGGCGAAAACCTTGACCAGCTTGTCCGCCGCGTGGATGAACGGCTGAAAATGCTTCCTCCCGTAAAGATTTACGACAGCGAATTTGTTGAGGAGGAAACAGACGACTCTGCAGAGCGCGAGACTATCGTACGCCGCGAGAACAACACCTTCTACGTTGAAGGCCCATGGCTTGAAAAGCTCATGGGACAGGTGAATTTCGACGACTACGAGTCACTCAATTACTTCCAGAAGGTCTTAATCAAGAGCGGAGTTATCAAAATGCTGGAGGACAAGGGAGCACAGGACGGCGACACCGTCTCAATCTACGATTTTGAGTTTGATTTCGTCAAATAAAAAGATACGGCACCGCCAAGGCGGTGCCGTTTTTGTTATTTGAAATTATCCAACAACCTTTTTGAAGCTCTTCTTGCCTCGTCTTATAACGAGACCTTCCTTCATATCTTCACGAGCATATACGGTCTTGATGTCGGAGACCTTTTCGCCGTCAACCGTAACGCCACCCTGCTCTACCGCGCGTCTCGCTTCGGATTTCGAGGGAACGAGACCGGATTTAACAAGGATAGTGAGAATGTCGATGTTGCCGTCGAGGAAGTCTTCGTCAGTCAGAGTGGTTGTAGGCATATCAGCCTGCGCGCCTGCGCCGAAAAGTGCCTTTGCGCTTGCCTGAGCCTTTTCTGCCTCCTCCTCGCCATGAACCATCTTTGTCAGCTCGTATGCAAGGATCTCCTTTGCGGTGTTCAGCTGACTGCCTTCCCATGCATCCATCTCGTTGATCTGCTCGATTGGCAGGAAGGTGAGCATTCTGATACACTTGAGAACGTCCGCGTCGCCCACGTTTCTCCAATACTGGTAGAAGTCGTAGGGGCTGGTCTTATTGGGGTCAAGCCAAACGGCATTGCCCGCTGTCTTACCCATCTTCTTGCCGTTTGAGTCGGTGAGAAGTGTGATAGTCATAGCATTTGCATCCTTGCCGAGCTTGCGGCGTATAAGCTCCGTACCGCCCAGCATGTTTGACCACTGGTCATCGCCGCCGAACTGGAAGTTACAACCGTAGTTCTTGTACAGGTAGTAGAAGTCGTAGGACTGCATGATCATATAGTTGAACTCAAGGAAGGAAAGCCCCTGAGCCATTCTCTGCTTGTAGCACTCGGCTCTCAGCATATTGTTTACAGAGAAGCAAGCACCAACCTCGCGGAGCAATTCAACATAATTGAGCTTGAGAAGCCATTCCGCGTTGTTTATCATCATCGCCTTGCCCTCGGAGAAGTCGATAAACTTTTCCATCTGGCGCTTGAAGCACTCTGCGTTGTGATTTATATCGTCAAGAGTGAGCATCTTTCTCATGTCGGTTCTGCCCGAGGGGTCGCCGATCATGGTGGTACCGCCGCCGATGAGAGCGATAGGCTTGTTGCCCGCCATCTGCAGTCTCTTCATGAGAGTAAGAGCCATAAAGTGGCCGGCGGTAAGGCTGTCGGCAGTGCAGTCGAAGCCGATGTAGAACGTCGCCTTGCCGTTGTTGATGATCTCCTTTATCTCTTCCTCGTTTGTCATCTGCGCTATAAGGCCGCGGGCCTTCAGTTCGTCAAAAATAGTCATTTTTTTATATCCTTTCGGGTTTTTGCGTTCATTTGAATAATTATAACTCAAAAAAGTTTTTTTGTCAATATTATAGAAGAAACTTTGCCCAAAGCAAAACCCACGGCGATATCGCCGTGGGTTGACCACCAATTATATAATCGGAATTATATTACTGAGCGTTCCTTCTTGCCTCAAAGCAAGCACTGCAGTATACAGGTCTGTCACTGGAGGGCTGGAAGTAAACCTTTGCTACTCCGCCGCACTCAGCGCAGGTCGTCTCATATACCTGTCTGGGTTCTCTTGCTTCTCTGTTTGCGTTCTTTCTTGCGTCGCGGCAAGCCTTGCAGCACTTGGGCTTATTTACAAAACCCTTTGCCTTGTAGAACTCCTTTTCACCTGCTGTGAAAACGAATTCATTTCCACATTCCTTGCAGACCAAAGTTTCGTCTTCGAAAACTTCGTTTTCTACCGCAACAATTTCTTCTTCGTACATTGTGCTAATACCTCGCTTTTTGATTGTCCCGCTTTGAGGGCTATTTTATTAAATCGGCGTTAGAAGTTGCCGCCGTTTAATACGGATTTAAGCTTTTTCCTGGCTCTGAAAATTGCATTGTCAACGGATCTTTGTGCCCTTGAAAGGCGCTCGGCAATTTCCGCTGAGGACAGACCCGAGGCATACAGCAAAAGAACATCGTATTCAAGTTTCGAGAGATTCTCTGTCATGAGATTTTCCAGTGCTTGAGCGCTTTCATGGTCGACAACTCCGTCCGAGACATCCGCCGTGTCCGCAAGTGAGAGAAAATTCTCGATCGGGAGCAGATTTACACTCCGACGTGCGGCAAACCGCGCACGGCTTATCATGCTGTTGTTCACGCAGACCTTTGCGTAAAGCCCAAATGACACCTTGCTCTGGGAAGCGTTGTAGGTCAGCGCCGCCTTAGACAGCGCGATAAGAGCATATTGCATAAGATCGTCCGCGTCGTAGACCTCCGCCAGAGCATCGCCGTAAGACGCCACCGCCGCCAAAAGCATGGGGCGGTAAAGCTCTGCCAATCGGTCGAAAGCAAGCTCGTTATCACGGCGGTACTCATCTATCAGCCGGTTTACCTCAGCGTCCGAAAACTCCTTTTCTCCGTCGACCGTTTCCTTTTTCTTTGTTTTACGTTCGTTCAAGGGTTTTCCCTCCGCTCCGAGGAATATCAGAATTCAAATGAATACTTTGCACATGATTACAGTACTATTATACCATTATTTTTCACAATGTCAATAGCGAATTGGGAAATAATTCCCGTCATTTTCTACAATTTTTTACCAAATAGTTACTTTTTTGAAGATTTTCTTGCTTTTTTTGCGTAAAAAGGCAAAAATCCCGTCAGATCAAGTTCCAAGCAGATAGTCAACGCTGCCCGAAAGAAGCGCAACCACACCGCGGTAGATAGCCTCGGGATGGTCGTTGAAAACATCCACCATGTGCTGGGCGCGCTCGTTTGTGTCAACTACCAAAGAGTTTGAATAAATGACGGTCCCCTTCTCGATAAGCGAGCAGTTCACCTGATATCTGCCATCGTGGAGCTTCTCCGTGTTGCACCGCATTTCCACATTTCTGCGCTTGAAATCAAGATAGCGCAGGGCGTAACGCAGGCTCTGGTCAAGAATTGAAGGAAGGATGTTGCTCTTAAGCTCTCTTGCCACAAGACGTCCCTTGTCCGAGACGACGTAGACCTTCTGACCCTCCAATTCCTCCTCAACGACCAGCCCGTCGTCCACCATTTCCAGAAAATAGAGGGCGAAATCCATGTAAAAAACGTAGTCGGTCTGACGCACGATGTCATTTATTGCGTTAAAGGTAAGCGGGTAGTTGATGTTCTCCATCAAATACAGCACGAATATCTTTACGTTGTTCTTTCCTCCGATAACTGAACCCATATTTATCTCCTTACTTAGTATTCTAAATATTATTTTACCACATTTTTGTTATTTTGCAAGACAAAATTTCTCAAATTGTCTTTACAAAACACCACTTTTTATGGTATCATATAGGGGTAGAATCACCAACGGGAGAAATAAGAATGAATATAGCAATTTTAGGCTTCGGCGTTGTCGGCGGCGGCACGGCCGAGGTGCTCACTAAAAATCACGATATTATAAAAGCGAAAACAGGTGCGGATATCAATATCGCAAAGATCCTGGATCTGCGCGAGTTTCCCGACAGCCCCTTCGGCCATCTTGTAACTCACGATTTCAACGAGATATTGAATGACCCTGCCATCGACACGGTTGTTGAGACCATGGGCGGCGCGCACCCTGCCTACGACTTCTCAAAAGCGGCGCTCCAAGCGGGCAAGAACGTGGTAACGTCAAATAAGCTGGTGGTAGCCGAGTACGGCGTTGAGCTTCTGGAGCTTGCAAAGGAAAAGGGCGTCAGATACCTGTTCGAGGCGTCCGTCGGCGGCGGGATACCGATCATCAAGCCTCTGATCTCCGACCTGGCGCAGAACAACATTGACCGCATCGCGGGCATCCTCAACGGAACCACCAATTACATTCTCACGCAGATGATAGAAAACGGCACGTCCTTCGAGGGCGCGCTCAGGGAAGCCCAGGCAAAGGGGTATGCCGAGGCTGACCCCACCTCCGACATTGAGGGACACGATGCGGCGAGAAAAATAGTAATTCTTGCGGCTCTCGTCTCGGGCAAGCTTATCTCTCCCGAAGAAATTTCGGTTGAAGGCATCACTGCCATCACGTCCGCGGATGTCGCTCTCGCAGGCGGGCTGGGATATTCCATCAAGCTCATCGGCTACAGCGAGATCTACGGCGGCAAGACCCTTGCGTTCGTGGCTCCCAGACTTATCCCCCAGGGAAACCCTCTGTGCGATATTTCCGACGTATTTAACGGCATCCTCGTCCACTGCGATATGCTGGGCGACGCAATGTTCTACGGCAGAGGCGCAGGCAAATTGCCCACGGCAAGCGCGGTAGTCTCCGACATAATCGACATTGCCGCAAAGGCAGGCTCAAATCCCGCTTCCCTTACTTGGCAGGCGGCAAAGGAAAGCGACCTGCTTCCCCTCTCGGACTACAAGACACGTCAGTTCATCCGCGTCAGCGAAAAGACCGGTCTCGCAAACGGTGCTCTTGCGGAAAGCGATCTCGGCATAGCATATCTGACCGATGCAATGACAGAATCCGAGGCAATCGACCTTTGCGATAGCATCGAGAAAACAGGTGTAAAGGTGCTGAACAGAATAAGAGTTCTTTAATTGAAAAACCGACTGAAAATTCAGTCGGTTTTTTTAATCCCGATTCGGCATGTACTTTTGAATATAAGCACACCAAAGGCTCCCCTGTGTAAGGGGAGCTGTCAGCCTGTGGCTGACTGAGGGGTTGTTTTTGCTGTTTGCAGACAATCCCTCCGCCCCTTTGGGGCACCTCCCTTTACACAAGGGAGGCTTCAGAGTCGAAGCCGCATAAGATTTACTGCCCTACGCGGCAAGTGAATTTTATCGGTCGGTCGCTGTCATGCTCAAACTCAAGGCAACGCTCGTTATACGGTCCCGAGAAGGGCAAGTTTTTGCCCGAAAGTCCTCGGCACAGTGCGCCTGCGGCGGTGGTGGAAACAAAGATCTCCAGCCGATTTTCATTTTTCACAAGCTCACACGGAACCTCAAATCGGTAAGGCGGCATTATTTTCGTTCCAAGCTCTGCACCGTTCACCGACACCGAAACACAAAAATCAGTACCCGAGATCTCAATGAGAGCATTCTGCCCTGCGCGGGCAAAAAATGCTCCGTCGAATCGAACCGTTCCCGAGAAGTGATCGGGTAGTGATTCAACAACCCGATGAATTTCCCGTTTCTCAAGATGGTCTTCCGAGAAAACAGTCTCGCTCTCAATCGTCATCTTAAATTCATCTATTTCCTCAAATTTCGCCGTCTGAGCAGGCTTTTCGTCGCAAGGAAGTTCATCTGCAGTCACAAGAAGCACAAGCTCCGCACCGGGCAAAATTTCAAGCCTTTCAGAGAGATCGTACTCAAATATCCTGCCGTCCACGGGGTCTACAATATATGCGTTCCGACCGCTAAAATCAATATTGGGGCGAAGCTCGGTCACATTCTCGCACTCGGAGAAGAAAATATAAACGTCAGTCTCGCCGTCCCTTCTGTGCGCCGCGCGAATACACGATGTGCCAAAAGCAAGAGAAAGCTCCGTCGGTATCTCAACGTCTCCGTCCGCAAATATCACTCTTCCGCCTGTGGCCTCAAAATCCGCAAGCTTGGCGGTCTGCTCTGCGCTCAGCTCTGCGCCAAACGGAATAAACAGACAAGTGTACGTGGCAAACCCCATGCAGAGCTTGCCGTCAAGGAGTTCACTGTCACAGAGAAAATCACCGTCAATAAAATCAAAATCAACCGCGTTATCCTCAAGCCGCTCCGCGATCTCCTCAAAACGAGCGATCACGTCCTCCCGGTCAAGCCAGATATCGGTGTACGGCACAAAGACTGCCACGTCCCGTACAGGCGTGCCCACCGAGCAAATATGCGACATTCGCTTTGCCCATGCGTTGAAAGGCGCAAGCCCGCTATAATCGGGAATCTCGGGGTTGAACACGGGGCGAAGCTGAAGCGAACGAATGCTCTCGCGGTCGCCCGTCACGCTCATGACGTTCAGTATATTTATGCCCCGCACAAACTGACTGCCGCAAATAAATCTCTTCTGCGCCCCCGTCAGCCCGTCCCCGTACGCCGCAAAGCTCTCCGTCAGAGCATACCGATTGCCCGACTGGGCGGCAGCAGAGGAGGCAAAGCGAGGGAAAAATCCCGTTTGCTTGTCGGGGAAGATCTGTCGCCAGATAGAATCAACGCCGGGTATGTCAAATTTTCTGAGTACGCGGAGAAGATTTCCGCCGCAAGGCTCAAAGCACCGAAGCTCGTCGTCCTTATCCGCGTGTCCGCAGAAAAGTAAGGAATTTTCGTGGCACCAATCAGCAAGAGCCGAGAAATAGACTCTTGCAAAGGCGCGGCTTACGTAATCTACGTACGCCGCCTTAAATAGCTTTTCTTCGTCCGTCCGAGCCTCAAAGAGGGCAGGAACACACGCGGCAAAATCAAAACCGCTCTCCCACTCAAATCCCTCGACGTCGGAAAGATAGTAAGGATAGACCACCTTCGGCTCGTCTGTGAACATAGCAAAGCTCGCCTTGCCGAAAAGATCTCCCATCTTGCGCTTATAACCCTCGTGGGTAACGCGGACAAATTCGTCAACAGCGCCCTTGTCTGTCAGCTGCGGCAGACCGCCCGACCGCTCGGTTACAACGTAGATGTCTGCCGTGCAGTCTGTCTCGGCAACAAAATCAAAACCTGTGCGCTTGCCGTCAACGAAAGCCGAAATGATCAAAACGAGATTTGCCACACCAAGCTCGCCCATGGCGGGAATCCCCTCTCCCGCCGACAGCGAAACAGACACCTTTTCAATTTGCTTCGCCCTCGACTCGGGCAGATTTTCAATCACCTTGCCACAGGCAGAGCCCGAGGGCCAGCCGCCCTCGTCGTACATCCAGGTGATCATTTTCAGACTCGCCGCCGTTTCTGCCGCATATCGGACAAGGTCAAAAAACTCCTCCGAGAGATATTCGGGCTCGAGTTTAGTTGCCATATTGCCGGGACGAAATTCATAAGGTTGAGGCAGAATATAGAGTGCCTCGATGCCGACCCCTTTCATTTCCTGAAGCTGTCTGTCAATAAGCTCCCGCGAAACAGGGCTGTTCCACACCCACGTGTAAATAGGAGCGTTTATGGCATCGGGGAATCTGAATTTTTCCGCCGAAAATGGCTGATAATCTTTATATCCGTTCATATCCTCGCCTCCTCAAAAATAAGGGGGACTTCATAAAAAGTCCCCCGAATCTCATCCCTTTGTCAAAATAACGTCGCCGCTGTCGGGAAGAATATCAACGTGCACGTATGTACCTGCCGCCATGCCGGGGAAGGTCTCAAGCTTTGTGACCGTTCCGTCGGGCATCTCTGCCATGACCGACGTCCAATCGTCGGGCACCTGGCATTTTACCGTCAAAGGCAGGGTGTAGATCTCGTTGTCAAGGTCGTAGGTAAGGGTGACGGTGATCTTGTCTTCAAAAATGGAGGAAGACACCTTAGCGCTTCTTACCTCCTCGGTATAGATCACGGCGTCCTCGAAATAAGTACACCATACCTTACCCTCGTCGACCTTTTCGGCAACGTACTCAAAGAGCTTTGTCGTGTCCTCCTGCTCAACGGAGATTCCGCTGGCAGTACCCGCTACCATGTTGTGGAACAAGAACACGATAGCCCCCTTCTTTTCGATCGCCTGGTCAACCAGGGGGATCCACTTTGTCTCGTCCTCACCCGCTCTTGCCATAAAGCTCTTGAATTTATAGGGATCAGCCGAGGGAATGGTCTCAAGACCGCCGCCGTCCCAACGAGTTCCGATGTAGTACTGCGAAATGATCTCAAGGGATTTGTCGCTCAGCGACACTCCGCTTGAATGAATTCCGAAGCCCGCTTTCACAAAGGTCAATATCCTCTGCGAGGGGAATATCCCGCGCAAAATGTCACGGGACCCCTTTGTTTCGTTTGTGATTCTGCCTGCCTCGATCTCATATTCGTGAGTACCGCCCGAATAGTCGGAATAATATCCCTCTTCCTCCTCGTCGGTCATTCCCCAGAAGCTGTGGGTCATAGTATGAGAAGAAATATTAAAGCGTCCCGTATCAAGGATCCCCTGCCAGAACTCAATATTGTCCTCCTTGCGCTCACCCGTTGCCGGATCGTACACACGGGAGGCGATGAGAGAGAGCGTTCCTCTAAGGTCAAGTCTTTCAAACTCTGAAACAAGGTAATTGGCAGTGTTTCTGTCGCCGTCGTCGTGGGAAATAACAACGATAGCGTCCCTTCCTCCCTTTACCTTCTCAACAACTGCGTTCATTTTCTTGGACTCCTTCGTCTCTTCAATCTTTTCGGTGTCGGGTGTCGACTCCGCGCCCTCGCCGGAGTCGGCGGGTTCTGCAATATTATCTGTCTGAGATGGGTCCTTCCCCTTTATTTCCACATCCTTTGCTCCACCGCAGGCAAAAAGCACCAGCACCAGAGAAAGCAAAAGCGCAAGACATAAAATTTTTTTCATATCGCACCTCTTTCTTTTACATATATTTTACAGCATAGATGCGAGAAAGTCAACAAAATTCGCGCGAATCCCGCCCTATTTATTTGGCAAAAAAATAACAGAAAATTCTGTCAAAACCTTGATTTTGTTACATAAATATGGTAGAATAAATGTGTATGAAAATATTTTAACAAAGGAGATACAAAAATGGCACTTGTTTCAACCAAGGAAATGTTCAAAAAGGCCTATGAAGGCGGATACGCTATCGGCGCATTCAACATAAACAACATGGAGATCGTACAGGCAATTACCGAGGCTGCAGAGGCTGAAAAGTCCCCTGTAATCCTTCAGGTTTCCGCAGGCGCAAGAAAGTACGCAAAGCACGAGTACCTTCTGGCTCTGGCAAACGCAGCTATCAAGGACAGCGGCGTTGATCTGGCACTCCACCTTGACCACGGCGCAGATTTCGAGATCTGCAAGGCTTGCATCGACGGCGGCTTTACATCCGTTATGATCGACGGCTCTCACCACGCATACGAGGACAACGTAGCGCTCACCCGCAAGGTAGTTGAGTACGCTCACGAGAGAGGCGTTGTTGTTGAGGGTGAGCTTGGCGTGCTGGCAGGCGTTGAGGATGACGTTGTGGCTGAGCATTCCTCTTACACACGTCCCGAGGAGGTTGAGGACTTCGTTACACGCACAGGCGTTGACTCCCTGGCAATTTCCATCGGCACTTCCCACGGCGCATATAAGTTCACAGCAAAGCAGTGCACGAGAAACGAGCAGGGTATCCTTGTTCCCCCTCCGCTTCGCTTTGATATTCTTGAGGAGATCGAGAAGAGACTTCCCGGCTTCCCAATCGTTCTTCACGGCGCGTCCAGCGTTCCCCAGGAGTTTGTTGCTGAGATCAACGCTCTGGGCGGCAAGCTTCCCGATGCTGTTGGTATTCCCGAGGAGCAGCTCCGTCAGGCAGCTCGCATGGCTGTTTGTAAGATCAACATCGACTCTGATATCCGTCTCGCACTTACAGCAGGTATCCGCCGCGTATTCACAAACGAGCCCGGCGTATTTGACCCCCGTGGTTACCTGTCCGTTGCACGTGACGAGGTCAGAAAGATGGTTCAGCACAAGATCAAGAACGTTCTCGGTTCTTCCGGAACTCTCTGATAACGACTTTATCTATTACTCCGGGGCTGCCGCAAAACGGCGGCCCCGAAATTTACTCTTTTCAAAGGAGCAGATATGTATACGACCGCACC
>JAZODH010000034.1:0-20844 GCA_045596925.1 Eubacteriales bacterium | reverse complement strand
GAATCTTGCTCTGTCTTGTGGTCTTCATTTTCGTCTTTCCTTTCTATATCAATCTGCATTCATTTTCTGTCTGAGCGTGCTGTAAAATCCCTGTGAGCAAAAGCGAACGAGCTTCGTTTCAACAGAGGATTTTTCTATCTGCACCACGTCGCCGCGGTAAAGATCGTAGGTCATCTTTCCGTCAACCGTAAGCAGGAGCTTTTTGTCCCTTACGTGGACATTCTTTATTCCCAGCTTTGCGTCCCCTGCAAAGACCATGGGCTTTGCAGTCAGCGAATGGGGACAAACGGGAGTTACGCAAATGCAGTCGGTACGGGGATCGATAACGGGGCCGCCTGCCGACAGCGAATATGCCGTGGAGCCGGTAGGGGTTGCTACAATAAGTCCGTCAGCACGGTAGGAGGTGACTGTCTCGTCCTTCTCCCAAAGCTCAAATTCTATCATTTTTGCCACAGAGCCTGTTACCACCGCATCGTTGAGCGCGATACACCGCCCCTGGACTGTGCCGTTGGCACGCTTTATGGAAACATCCAGCATCGATCGATGCTGAATGGTATATTCACCGCTGAAAAGCTTTGAGAGCTGACTCAGCTCGTCTGCCTCAAGCTCGGACATATAGCCAAGACGACCCAGGTTTATGCCAAGAATTGGCACACCCGCCGCAGAACAGCTCCTCGCCGCCGTCAGAATAGAGCCGTCACCGCCGAGGACTATTATAAGGTCGGTCTCGCGGGTAAGCTCACCTCGTCCGACACGGCTGATCGATGCGGGAAAATCCGCCGTTCTTTCTGCTGACTGCTCGTCTATCATGATACGGCAGCCGTAGCCCGACAAAAATTCAACTATCCTCTTTGCCGCCGCGGCTTTTTCGCGTATATTGAAATTGGTAATGATCGAGATCCTCTCAAATGCCATTGCCGCTCTCCTTTCGTTTACCTGAGGCGGAACACCGCCAGAAATTCCGTGTTGCCGTCCCCGCCTTTAATGGGGGACTCCGTTTTCCCAAGAAGCTCAAAACCGCAGTTTCGAGCGAAGTCGATAACACGGCTGACCGACTCGTCACGCTTCTTTATGTTTTTGACTATACCGTTTTTGCCAACGTATTCCCGTCCTACCTCAAACTGAGGCTTGATCAAGCTGATAAGCAGACCGCCGGACTTTAATACATTCGGTATGGACGGCAAGATCAGCGTTTGCGATATAAAGGACACGTCCATGGTGGCAACGTCCATTTTGCAAGGAAAATCCCGTGCGTCAAGGTTTCGGGCGTTGTAGCCCTCGATGTTGACCACCCGTTCGTTTTGCAAAAGGCTTTCGTCAAGCTGTCCGTGACCCGAATCCACCGCGAACACTTTTTCCGCACCGTTTTGAAGAAGGCAATCGGTGAACCCGCCCGTAGACGCTCCGATATCAATGCAAACGGCTTCTTTGACCGTCACAAGCTCCGCAAATTTTTCAAGAGCCGCTTCGAGCTTGTATCCACCTCGGCAAACGTATTTTTCTTTTACTATCTGTACCGAATGCTCGGCACTTTCGTCTATCTGCTCGGAAGGCTTGGTCAAAATACGACCGTCAAGGGTCACTTTGCCGCCTTCGATCAAGACCTTTGCGTTCTGTCGGCTTTTTACGTGCCCGAACTCGGACAGAAACAGATCAGCTCGCATCAGTTTTCCCTCTCCAGAAGGTAGTCGGCAAGCTCGCACAGGATTTCGCAATTCTCGAATTCGGAAACTGCGGATTTTGCTCTCTCGGTAACTCTTTGCGCCTCTGCCATAGCCTCCTCTGCGGTCATGAACGTGAGGAATGTGGTTTTATTGTTTGCGGCATCACTTCCAATAGTCTTACCGAGCTTTGTCTCGTCCCCTATGGAATCGAGCACATCGTCGCGTATCTGAAACGCAAGACCTATGCCGTCGGCGTAAATGCCCGCCGATCTCGCCTCGGGGGAATCTATACACTTCCCTGCCGCAAGACAGCCAAGCACCGCGGACGCGCGGATAAGACAGCCCGTCTTTTTGGAGTAGAGCTTTTTGAGCGTTTCAAGGGATATTTCATGCTCTTCGGCGTACATATCCATTATCTGTCCGCCCACCATGCCTGCCTCAGCCGATGCGTCGGACAAAAGCTTTACCGCCGCCAAAGCATTTTCCGCGGTCACGTGCGGGTTTGACGCCGCCGTGCCGAAAAGCTTCAGAGCCAGAGCGTCGCCTGCCAGAAGCGCGGTGGCCTCGCCGTAGACCTTGTGATTCGTGGGCTTTCCGCGGCGGAGATCGTCGTCGTCCATACAGGGCAGATCGTCATGAATAAGCGAAAATGTATGCATCATCTCAATAGCCGCCGCAAAGGGCAGAGCCGCCTCGGTCCTGCCGCCAAGCAGTCGGCAAAATTCAAGCACCAAAAAGGCACGGATACGCTTGCCGCCCGCAAAAAGGCTGTATCTCATTGACTGCGCAACGCTTTCGATATCCGAGTCTGACGTGTCGATGATCGAAGCGAGATATTCGTCGGTCAGCACCGCGCACTCCTTCATTTTCCCGAAAAGCAGTTCCTTACTCATTGTCAAAATCCTTTTCGATCAGTTCTCCGTCCTCGCCCGACTGAAGGATCTTTATCTTCTTTTCGGCATTATCGAGCATGGACGAGCAAAGGCGCACAAGGCCGATTCCCTCCTCGTAAAGCTCCAGAGAGCGGTCAAGCTCTGCCGTGCCGTCGTCTAGGGAACGGACTATCTCTTCTATTCTTTTCAGCGCCTCTTCAAAGGTGGGCGCATTCTTACTTTTTGCCATTTTCGGTCCTTTCCGTCTCGGTGACGGTACTGTATATGATACCGTCCGAGACCTTGGTCTCAATTCTGTCTCCTGCCGACACGCTTTGGGTGCTCTTTATCAGCTTTCCGTCGGAAAAAGCCACGCTGTAACCGCGGGACAGCACAGCCAAGGGATTGAGTGCCCCCAGAGCCGCCGCTCCCGCCTTATATGCGGAGGTCTTTTTGCCTAAGATAAGCTCCATATTCTTATCCAGGCTGTCGATGTAGGAGGACAGGATTATCCTGCGGTTGTCAAGGGTGTTCAGCGGTGAGCGGAGCGCCTTTGATTTTTCCAGCGCTTCAAGCTTCGTCCGCCTTTGCCCGACAGCCGAGGAAATGAGGAAATCCATTCTGCTCTTTCTTTCCTCAATGCTCTTTTTAAGCTCGGACATCTCGGGCACCGCCAGCTCTGCCGCCGCAGAAGGGGTTGACGCGCGGACGTCCGCCACGAAATCGCATATGGTAAAATCGCTCTCGTGTCCAACTGCCGAGATGATCGGAAGCTGGGAGGCATAGACAAGTCTTGCAAGCGCCTCGTTATTGAACGCCCAAAGGTCCTCGATAGAGCCGCCGCCTCGGCCGATTATGATAAGGTCAACCGACTTTTTTTCGTTAAAATATTTAATACCTCTCGCGATACTTGCGGGAGCGCCCTCACCCTGCACAAGCGCGGGATAAAGCACGATAGTGCAGAGAGGAAATCTCCGCCCGATAATGTTTTTCATGTCCTGTATCGCCGCGCCTGTGGGGGACGTGACGATTCCCACGCGCATGGGAAGATAAGGTAACGGCTTTTTGTGCGCGGGGTCAAAAAGTCCCTCGACTTCAAGCTTTGCCTTCAGCTGCTCGTATGCAAAATAAAGCGAGCCTACGCCGTCGGGCTGAATGTCGTCCGCATAAAGCTGATAAACACCGTCACGCTCAAACACCGAAATGCGTCCGTGAACGATGACCTTCATGCCGTTTTCGGGCAGGAAAGGCAGTTTTTGCGCCGAGGTGCGGAACATTACCGCCTTGACAGCACCCCCCTCGTCCTTTACGGAAAAATAGAAATGCCCACTTCTGTGATTGGTGAAATTTGAAATTTCACCCCGCACGTATATATCGCCCAGCACCTCGCTGCTCTCGATTATAAGCCGCACGAAGCTGTTGAGCTGAGACACGCTGATCACGTTTTTCTGATATGGATTCATTTTCCCTCCATCGCCCTTCGGCAAAGAAGCGCCACGCCTGCCGCGTTGTCCGAAGAAAAAGCGGGCTCGGCAAAGTCTTCCCGACCGCTCACCGACAGCATCCTGCGGATAATAGAGTTACTCATAACGCCGCCTGCGTAAAGCACGGGCAGGTCGCCGTGAAGAGCACGGAGGTTTTCGGTCATGGCAAGAAGCGTCCTGCCGATAAAATCAAAGACGAAAGCGGCGGTGAGGTTCTTATCCTCGGTGTCGCGGTACAGCTTCGCCGCAAGATTTTCAAGCCCCGACAGGTTGCAGTTACCGCCACTGACGGAGATCTTCCCTTTCGGCATTTTTTTATCGTTTAAAAGAGCCATTTTTTCCAAGTTCGGTCCGCAGGGGAATTTTACGCCAAGCATGACGCCCGTGCGGTCAACCGCCTGACCTGCGTTCAGGTCCAGGGTCTCACCGATGATCGAAACGTCAAAGCCGTCTGCTCTCGGGCGCACCAGAAGCGCCTCGGTAGTCCCTCCCGACACGTGGAAGGCAATAAAATCGGAGGACAGCAGTTCGCCTTGTCCGCTTGAATAGAGTGCCGCCATTATATGCCCGCTCTGATGGGAAAAACCGCACACGGGAATATTCCCTGCGCCCGCCGCAAAGGCTTTCGCCGCCGCAACGCCTGCAAGGAAGCAAGGCATATAAGCGTTCTGCGCATCTCGGGGCTTTTCGGAAACACCCACGGCCAGAGGCTCATAGCCCTCGAGCCTCTCGGACAGCATCTCCATGATGACAGGCAGATTTTTCACGTGGGCAAAAACCGCATCGCTCTGGCGAAGACCTACCTCGCCCTCCTTTACGGGAAGGGGAAGCTTCAGATTTGCCACGATCTGTCCGTCCTTTGTACACAGCGCCGCCGAGGTGGTATAGTTGCTGGTGTCTATCCCCACAAAGCAGGGGATCTTACTCATTTGCATCATCTTCTGCGGGAAGCGTATTCTTTACCGCGTTGAGAACGCCGTTGACGAACGCTCTCGCCTTTTCCTCGTCGTACTTCTTTGCAAGTTCCAACGCCTCGTTTATAGTAACTCTTACGGGAATATCCTCCATAAAGAGCATCTCATATGCCGCCAGGCGAAGGATCGCGCGGGAAACGTGGGTCATTCGCTCGGTCTTCCAACCAACCGAGCATTTTGCGATAAGCGCATCAACGTCTGCAATATTTTCGGCAAGACCAAAATACACGGTCTTTACGTATTTATTCTTAGGAATCTCGAGGTTTTTGAGCGCATTTGCATACAGCTCTTCCCTTTCCTCCTCGCATCTGAAGCCACTCTCAAAAATAAGGCAGAACGCCGCCTCTCTCGCTTCTCTTCTGGTCATTTTCTCAGACATATTCTATCCTTTCTCACGCCCGTGGGCACACTTATACATTATATACCATATATTTTAATACTTTTTTGCGAAAAAGTCAACAGAAAACGTGAATATTTTCATGAATATTCATGTTTTTTTGAATATTTCTTCTCCGAGTCGGGAGCTTGGGAGCAAAATATATAACAAAGGGTATTGAAAAAAGTCGAAGTTTATGATAGAATAAGTATATAAAAATTTCGTGAGGTATCAAATGAAATTCTATAAAATGATAGGCTCGATCCTGCGCTCGGCTTGCGTGACCTTTTGTATCATCACCCTCTGCGCGCAAACCGCCATAATGCTGTTCCTTGACCCCTCAAAGGACGCGCTTTTGCCACAGATTATATTCGGCATCTTCGGATTTTCCCTTGCGCTGGGCTGCGCAAATCACGTTTACTTCAAGAGCGAAATAAACGCCCTGCTCCGTTACTTTATCCACCTGTTTTTGACGGTCGGCTCGGCTATTGCCGTTCTGATGATACCAAGCAAAAACAACGGTCCTGCGGCACTTTTTGTGGGCGTTTGCCTGACGGTGATACACCTTTTGATCTTCCTCATTTACAACGTCAGATCCATGGGCAAAAGCAAAAAGCAGGAAGACTACACGCCCCTGTATGACAAGCTGAAAAGGGACTGAGTATGAAAAAATACGACAACATCAACTATTCCTTTTTCCTGACCGTCATCTGCATCATCGCAACGCTGGCACTGGTATTTACTATTGCCGTGGTGACTATCGGAGTTTTCTTTTCAAGTGATTCGGTGGACAGCGAGATCAGTGAAGATCACGTAGAGCTGCCAAGCGGCACGGAGGCACCCGACACGCTTGATACCGAGCCTGCACAAAGTGCACCCGACACGCAGGTGCCTGACACGGAGCCTCCCGAAACGCAAGCTCCCGACACCGAGCCTCCCGTAACACAGCCTCCCGACACGGAAAGCCCGAACCCCTCTGAGCCTACCCCCACGATCTTGGGCGAAAGCGAAGACATGGGTCAGGAGTATATTGACAAGATAGTTTTCCTGGTGGACGCCACAAACGTAGGGTTACGCTCTTACGGAGTGCTCAGCGACGGCAAGAACACAAGTCAGGTCTGGAGGACCACCAGCGGAACTCTTACCTTGAGCGGAGTTTGCGACAAAAAGATAATCTATCCTCAAAGCGGTGCGGAAATGACAGTCGCTCAGGCGGCGGAAAAGTCCAAGCCCGAATACCTGGTCATTACTCTCGGTTTTGAGGGCATGAACCAGATAAGCTCACAAAAATTCGTCGAAGAATACACGGCGCTGATCAATGCCGTCAAGACCGCGTCTCCCGATACGAAGATCATTCTTCAATCGGTATACCCCATTGCGTCAAGAGTCAAGGGCAAGGTAAGCAACGAAAAGATCGACGAGCTGAACAGCTCCGTGCTCTCGATTGCACAGTCCTGCGACGTAAAATACCTTGACACCTGCACTGTCTTGAAGGACTCAAACGGTACCATGAAGGACGAATACGACAACGGCGGAACAGGCTGGAATATGAACGCACAGGGTTTTGAAGCCGTTCTTTCCTACATAAGAACCCACGGGTACAAATAAAACTAAAAAATGCAGAAGCGCGGACTTTTTTCCCTCTTCTGCATTTTCTGTTTTTGTCTGGAAATTTAAGATTTCCCCTGTGTTTCAGATAGGGCAAATCTATTGATTTTGCGCTTCCGTCATGTTATCCTACCGTTGCGCCAAAAGAGTGCGGCGGCAAATTACCTCTCGGGGGTAAGGGTCAAGGTGCTCTTTCGGTGTAATAAATTATTTTCCGGGAGGAACAAACATCAATGCAAAAATTCAAAAAACTTTTTGCTCTGTTGCTGTCCGTCCTTATGATACTCGGAACGGTATCTGCAACAGTGATCTCGGGTTCCGCTAAAAGCTTTGACGACGTGGCACCCGAATCTCAGTACTCGGAGCAGATTGAGATTCTCTCCGACATGGGCATAATTCTCGGTACGTCCGACAATGAATTTTCGCCCAACGCAAACGTATCAAGAGAGCAGATGGCACTCCTGCTTTACCGCCTCATGACAGGCAAGGACAACGCAGGCAGAATCAACACATCTCCTTTCACCGACCTCTACGAGCCCACCTACAACGGTGCTATCTCCTGGGCAAACGCAAACGGCTTCATCCTCGGTACGACCCTGACGACCTTTGATCCCCGCGGCGGCATCACATTGCAGGATGCGCTGGCTATGATCACAAGAGCTTTGGGTCAGACCAACGACAAGACCGCAGCAGGCTATCCCTGGTCTTACATAGACATCGGAACAAGAATCGGTCTGACAAAGGGTCTTGAGCAGGTAGAGTACACCGACACACTCACAAGAGCGCAGACGGCAGCCGTTATCTTCAACGCGCTCACCGCTGACTACGTAGTGGCAAACAACACGTCGGGAACAACTGTAACGAGAGTTACCACAGTTCTCTCCGAGGTTTACGGCTACAAGGCAGGAGTGGCGCAGATCGTTGCCACAAACAACGCATCCCTGCAGGGCTATGACAAGGTAGTAAAGAACGGCTACGTTCTCGTCCTCATTGACGGCGAGCCTACCCACGTTCTTGCATCCAACCTTGGCATCCGTGACGACGTAACAAACTGCATCGCAGAAAAGTTTACCGTATTCTACAAGACAAACGCGTCAAGCGGCATTTCCTCCGTCCTTGCGTCTGCAAAGTACGGCAAGACAGAGAAGTTCAACTCCTTCTCTTACGACACAGGCAAGACCTACGTTAAGATCGGCGACGTTAAGTACAAGGTGGTTGAAAACTACTCCGGCGCGACAGCTACTAACGCAAACGAGCTGATCGTGTACCAGGTGCAGTCAAACGGCACTTACACAAAGATCGCTTCCAATGAGGCTCTGGTTGCCCTTGAGGGTTACTTCTCTCTCAAGCTTATCTTCGACGGTGCTACAGCAAAGATCGCTGTGTTCACACCTCTCACCATCGGTGAGCTGAAGATCACAAACGGCGCCATCAACATCGCCGGCAACAAGACAGCAAATGAGCTGACAGGCGGTTTTGTGAACACAAACGGCGCGCAGAACGGCGACTACGTTCTTTACAATTACAGCGCAGACAGCTCCCGCCTTACAATCGAGCACAAGCTTGACATCGTAAAGGGCGTTCAGGTCTCCAGAAAGACAGACACCACCGCAGTTGTTGGCGGAAAGACCTATCAGCTGGGCGTTGCGGGCACAGCGCAGAACGCATCTGCCGTTCACGCTTCCCTGACTGTCGGCGAGACAGTAAACCTGGTGGTATTCGGTGATCGCATCGTAGCCGCTTACGCTTCGGGCGAAAATGCTACCTCTGCTTACAACTATCTCGTAGCAACAAGCGATCTTATCCCCGTTGTCTACAACGGCAAGATCGTAAACTACATGACAGCCTTCGTCGGCGGTGCTGACATGGGCGTTCACGTAAGCAATTCCTCCGTCACAGTCGGTCAGGTATACCGCTACACAGAAAAGGACGGCGTGCTTACACTGATAGCCCCCGACGCGTCTGAATTCGCACCCTCCGATGCGATCAAGACCGTGATTTCCTCCGCTTCCTCCGTAACTATCGGAAAGGGCAGCAACGTATACTTCACCCTGTCCGGCAGCGGCGCTGACCTTGACTTTATCACAGACTCCGACACGATCATCATCGTAAAGACTGCAAACGGCCACGTATATCGTCGCGGCGTGCTCTCCTCCGATATCAGAGTGGCTGACGGTGCAAAGGTAGTTGCAGTTGCGCAGGACTGCCAGGGCGACATTGAGAAGCTCAGCTTCCTCTACGTGTCAAACGGTTCTATTGACACAGCAACAAGCCTTGTAAACTACGTAACCGTTCTGTCCTCCGACGGCACGGAGCTTGTTGATGGCAAAGCACTCCACGTCTACAACGTATACGACTTCGCAAACGGCAAGATCCAGGCCTTCTACTCCGAAAACGGCTCTCTTGAGTCGGGCAAGACGTATCTCCTGGATGAGAACGGCAACGTTTCCTCAACCGAGAAGACCCTTGCGAGCGGTACAGTAAACGGCATTGCGGGCAACGTTATCACTATCGGCTCCGCAAGCTACACGCTGGCTTCCGATGCGACCATTTCTCAGATTGAATCGGGCGCAAACGGACACACCGTGAAAAATCTCACAGCAAATGAGCTTTACGGCATGACCGTAAGCTTCATCGCAAACGGCAGTACGATCACTCACATCATAACTATCTCCTAAGTAAAAACGGGCAGCCCGAAAGGGCTGCCCCTGTGTTTTCAAAACTAAAAAGGGTTGCCGGAGCAACCCTTTTTGTTATAAGCAATTACTTATACTTGCGCTTTCTTGCAGCCTCAGACTTCTTCTTACGCTTAACACTAGGCTTTTCATAGTGTTCTCTTTTACGAAGCTCGGTGAGGACGCCGGATCTAGCGCACTGACGCTTAAAGCGACGAAGAGCACTGTCAAGTGTTTCGCCTTCTTTAACTCTTACTTCTGCCATTACTGTTTCCCCCCCTCCGCTATTGCAAGAGAAAATGAAATTTCTTTTGATATTATACACCGATGACGACAAATTGTCAATACTTATTTGAAAATATTTTTATTTTTTGCCGTTTTTTCGGGGTTTACTTTACAACGATATTAACTATCTTGTTGGGAACGGCGATCTCCTTGATGATGGTCTTGCCTTCAACGAAGGGCTTGACACGCTCATCAGCCTTTGCCGCCGCGATGGCGTCTTCCTTTGCCATGTCACGAGGAAGCATGATGGTGGCGCGGAGCTTGCCGTTTACCTGAACCGCGATCTCGACCGAGGAATCAATCGTCTTTTCCTCGCAGTATTCGGGCCACTGAGCCATTGAACAGAAGCCCTCACCGCCGACACTCTCCCACATCTCCTCGCAGATGTGAGGTGCAATGGGGCAAAGAAGCTTCAGGACTGTCTTATACTCGTCAACCGTCAGCGTGCCTGCCGCCGAAATATCGTTTGCCAAGGACATGAGCGCCGCGATAGCAGTATTGAACTTCAGCTCCTCGATGTCGCCCGTGACCTTCTTTATGGTCTTGTGGATAGCGGATTCCAGAGCGGGAGTCACACCGCTTCCCTTCGCCATATCACGGAAATCAACGATCTTTTCAAGGAAGCGCTTACAGCCCTTAACGCTGGTCTCGGACCAGGGAGCCGCACTGCCGTACTCGCCCATAAAGAGGATATAAGTACGCAGAGTATCTGCACCAACTTCGTTTGCTACGTCGTTGGGGTCGATTACGTTTCCGCGGGACTTTGACATCTTTACACCGTCGGGGCCGAGAATAAGTCCCTGTGCGGTTCTCTTTGCATAAGGCTCGGAGGTGGGCACCTCGCCGATATCGTAGAGGAACTTGTGCCAGAATCTGGAGTAGATCATGTGGCGGGTAACGTGCTCCATACCGCCGTTGTACCAGTCAACGGGGAGCCAGTACTTCATCTTATCCATATCGGCGATAGCGTGGTCGCACTTGGGGTCGATATAGCGCAGGAAGTACCAAGAGGAGCCTGCCCACTGAGGCATCGTATCGGTCTCACGCTTTGCAGCCTTACCACACTTAGGGCAGGAGCAATTCACGAAGCTCTCAATTTTAGCAAGAGGGCTTTCGCCGTCTGTGCCGGGTTCAAACTCCTTGACCTCGGGAAGAACCAGAGGAAGCTGATCGTAAGGAACGGGAACGATACCGCAATCGGGACAGTGAACGATCGGGATAGGCTCACCCCAGTATCTCTGGCGGTTGAATGCCCAGTCCTTCATCTTGTACTGAACGCCTTCCTCACCGATGCCCTGCTCTTCAAGGTAAGCGATCATTTTTTCAATGGAATCCTTCTTGTTGGTCAGACCGTTGAGGAAACCGGAATTGATCATGTTTCCGTCGCCTGTATACGCCGCCTCGTCAATATTACCACCCTCGATTACGGGGATAATGTCAAGACCGAAGGTCTTTGCAAAGTCATAGTCGCGCTCGTCGTGTGCGGGAACTGCCATGATAGCGCCCGTACCGTAGCCCATCATTACGTAGTCGGCGATAAAGATCGGAATCTCCTTGCCTGTAATGGGGTTGGTCGCGGTGATGCCCTCGATGCGGACACCCGTCTTGTCTTTTACAAGCTGAGTTCTCTCAAACTCGGTCTTCTTTGCGCACTCTGCCTTATAAGCGTTAAGTGCGTCCATGTTCGTGATCTTATCAGAGAGCTTTTCGATAATGGGGTGCTCGGGAGCAATTACCATGAAGGTAACGCCGTAGAGCGTATCGCAACGTGTCGTGTAAATGCGGAGCTTTTCGTCCATGCCCGTGATAGAGAAGTTCACGAAAGCACCCGTGCTCTTGCCGATCCAGTTGACCTGCTGCTGACGCACATTGGGCAGATAATCCACGCCCTCAAGTCCTTCAAGCAGCTTATCTGCATACTTTGTGATGCGGAGATACCAAACGTCCTTGGATTTCTGAACGATGTCGCTGTGGCAGATATCGCACTTACCGCCCTGGGAATCCTCGTTTGAAAGGACGACCTTACAGGAAGGACAGTAGTTTACAAGCGCGTTGTCACGGAAAACCAGTCCGTTCTCAAACATCTTGAGGAAGATGTACTGAGTCCACTTATAGTAGTCCTCCTCTGTGGTGTCGATAACACGGGTCCAGTCAAAGGAGAAGCCGACCTTCTTGAGCTGAGATGTGAACTTTTCAATATTTCTGTCGGTTACGATTCTGGGGTGAACGCCCGTTTTTATAGCGGTGTTCTCGGTGGGCAGACCGTAAGCGTCAAAGCCAATGGGGAAAAGAACGTTATAGCCCTGCATTCTTCTCTTGCGGGAAACGACCTCAAGTCCCGAATAAGCCTTGATGTGGCCTACGTGCATACCTGCACCCGAGGGGTAAGGAAATTCGACCAGCGCGTAGAATTTAGGCTTGTCGGACTTGTCCTGAGCCTCAAATATCTTCGCCTCTTCCCACTTTTTTTGCCATTTTTCTTCGATTGTTTTGAAATCGTATTTCATGATGATATGCCTTTCAATGAAGTAATTAACTTTTATTCTCCCTGCTCACATGCAGGTGCGCTTGCCTCGCGGTAGAGCTTTTCGATGTTATAGAAATCTCTCGCCTCGCGACTGAACACGTGAACGACCACCTCGCCCAAATCCACCAGGATCCAGGTGTTGTTTCCTCTGCCCTCATAGGACTTGAGCTTGAGTCCACCTACGTCGCAAAGCTGGTACTCGACCTCGTCCGCCAATGCCTTGATGTGGGTGTTGGACGTACCCGAGCAGACCACGAAATAGTCTACTATGTCGATCTTTGATGCCACGGGAATCACTTTGACGTCAATTCCCTTTTTATTGTCAAGAACGGTTGCCGCCGCCTGTGCTATTGCCTCAGGCTCGGCTCCGCTGAGATCTCCTATTTTAAAAATTTCTTCCATGTTATCTCCTTAAGATTTTGTAGGTGGAATATAGATTCCGTTTTCATCCACCGAGCCGCCGTTGTAAACGTCAACGTCGGCAGGTGAGTTGTATATCTCTATCATGTATTCCGCCTCGGGGTTGGTCAAGGACAGCTTACTGTCGAACATTTCGGGAGTAATGTCCTTGCCGTAAACATTCAGATACTGATTTACTATATCCAGCGTCGCGTCGTGGCTGAGCACATAATACCAGGTTCCGCTGGTCTTGTACTCACGAATATCGTGACCCGGTATCGTCAGCATGCTCATATTGTCCAAATCAATGGAAAGCGCCGCTTTCGCAAAATAAACAAAATCGTTCAAGGTAAGATTCGTTTTTGCATATTTGAGCATCTGACCGCCGATCTGAGTCAATGTCGAAACGCTCACCTTCGCCTTGAATTGCTTCACGAATGCAGTCATAAATATCTTCTGAGCATTGGTTCTGCCGATATCCGCCTGGATATATCCCTTACGGAAGCGGACGAACTGCTCTGCCTGCTCGCCGTTCAGAGTTTGAAAGCCCTCTTTGAGGTTAATGTAAAGATCCTGTTCGGGGTCATCATATTCCATGTCACGGGGAACGTACATAGGCACGCCGCCGATGATATCCACGATATTCCTGAATGCCGCTAGGTCGATGGAGGCATAAAAGTCTATCTTGATGCACAGGGTCTGTTCAAGGAAGTCGGCAAGGCTCTCAAGATCCTTTTTAAAATATCCGAAAGCGCCGTTTATCTTCTTGTATCTTCCCGTTTCGTTGTAGCGGGCATAGGTGTCACGGGGGAGCTGAACGATGCTGACCTTGCCCGTGTTCACGTCGAACTGAGCGATCATGTTGACGTCGGTCAGACCCGCCGCCTTGTCGTAGCCCACAAGCAGGAAGTTGTAAACGCCGCCACGGCGCACGTAAAGATCCTTTTCAACGGGCACGACCACCTTGTTTCCGTCGTCGTCCGTGTCGGTGATAGTATCCTCGATAGGAAGCTCCTCGTCGACCACGGGCTGTGCGGGGTTGAAGTTCTTGGCCACCATCCAGATACCAAAAGCCACGGCGACCAGCGTGAAAATTGCTATTGTAAGTACTATTATTACGCCCTCGGAGTTTCTCTTTTCCTTTGGGCGGCGAACTCTCATTTCTTTGTTCATTTCTTTTGTTTATAACCTCTCGGCAGTTTTTACTGCGGAATGTTCCGAACCAAATATTCTCTTGCTTTCATTGTGCTTTCATCAATGGCGACCCCTTCCGCCTTCAGCGCGCGGATAGTCATATCAAAGGAGATCACCAAAGCGCGGGACAGGTGCGCCAATCTGTCTGGTCTTGCCAGCTTCTGCGGTTCGCCTTCCCAAAAATACTGACGAAGGCTGACGCAGTCCTCGAATTTTCTGTTTTCTTCAATGTAATCGGCAAGATAAATTATCTTGTCGCAGATGCTCATATCGACCTTGCCCGTGGTGTGCCACCTGACGGCACTTACAAGCTCGGGGTCGGCAAATTCTGGAAAATCCCGTTCGATCACCGCCGCGCCCGTGATTGCGTGGAGCGTTTTCGGGGATCTTTTTTCGGTATCTCCTACCATTATACCAAGTTCATGGCATAATTGCAACTGTTTTTCAAAAGTATTTTCCTTTGTTATATCGTGAAGAAGCGCCGCCGCCCGCAAAAGGGGAATTTTGTCGGGAGCATAAAGCTCGCCCAGACGAACCGCCTCTTTTTCAACGCCCAGAGTATGCTGAAAGCGGAACCATGACATCTGCCACGCCATTTTCCCTCTCAGGGCGTCCAATTTTTCTTCGTTAAACATCATTTTCTCCGTTATTTTGTGAGTAGATACCCTTTTCCTCAATGAATTTCTTCACATTTTCGGGAATGAGATCTCCCGTGTCCTCGCCGCGCAAAAGCATAACGCGCAGCTCACTTGAAGAAATTTCCACAGGGGTCATCTTAATATGACGGATTTTCCTGCCCGTTTGTTTCTCCAAAAAGGAAATTTTTTCGGAAATTTTGCTGTCAAGCCCGCCGTCCGTCTCACGGCGGACGTAAACGAGGTTACAGAGGGACAGAATATCTGTGTATCTGTACCACCTATCAAAGGTCAGTATCATATCGGTTCCCACAAGGAGGAACAGCTCGTCGTCGGGGTATTTTTCGCGAAGCGCCGTCACGGTATCCACCGTATAGCTCTTTCCGCCTCTTGATATTTCTATATCCGAAATTTCAACGTCCTTCATGTCTTCAAAGGCAAGCCGGCACATTTCGAGTCTGTCATTGGAAGACACAGGGGTCTGCATCTCCTTGTGCGGAGGCTGTGCCGCAGGGATAACAAGAAGCTTATGTAGCCCCATTCCCTGCACAAATTCGCGGGCGGCGAGCAGGTGACCACTGTGAACCGGCGAAAAGGTCCCGCCGTAAATTCCGATCTTCATGCTCTGCCCTCCCGTTTTAATTTTTAAATGATGATCTTCTTTTTTTTCTTCGACTCGCGGTAAAGCACGAATTTCGTACCCACCGTGCATACAACGTCCGCGCCCGTAGCCTGCGCCAGAGCCTCCGCCGCCGAGCGGGGAGTTTCTGCGCTGTTGTCAAGGACCTTGAGCTTTATAAGCTCTCTTGCCTCCAGCGCGTCGTCGATAGTGGTGATAAGGTTGTCGGTGACACCGTCCTTGCCTACCTGCATGATAGTGTCTATACCGTTTGCCATGCTTCGAAGCGTGGCTCTCTGTTTACTGCTAAGCATTTATTTGTCTCCGTAAATTTCTTTGATCTTTTTGGCGAATTTCGCAAGCGCCGCACCACGGTGGCTGATAGAATTCTTCTCTTCCGCGCTCATTTGAGCAAAGGTCTTGTCGAACTGCGGAACGTAGAAAAGCGGGTCATATCCAAAGCCACCCTCTCCGCTCTCCTCATGTGCAATGACCCCTCTCGCCTCACCGCGCACGCAAAAATCTTCCTTGCCCGAACCCTCAGGAAAAGAACAGGCAATGGCGCACACAAATGCTCCTCCGCGGTCGGTTATATTTTCCATTTCGCGCAGAAGCTTTGCGTTGTTCTTGGCATCATCGTGGTCTCCCGCATACCGCGCGGAAAATATTCCCGGTGCACCGTCAAGGGCGTCCACCGCAAGACCCGAATCGTCTCCAACTCCGATATAGCCCAGCGTCGAAACGGCTCTTGCCTTTATCATAGCGTTTTCCTCGAAGGTCGTCCCGTCTTCAACGATATCGCCCTCAAAGCCGATATCGGAAAGAGAGAGGATCTCAAGGTCGCCGCCAAGCTCCCGCGAAAGTATCGCGTGAAGCTCGGTAATTTTGTGTTTATTATTTGATGCAAGTACGATCTTCATATCATTCAAAAAGTGCCTTTGTAAATTCGTCGGCGTCAAAGACCTGCATATCGTCGATCTTCTCGCCCACGCCGATGAACTTGACGGGCACGCCAAGCTCCTGCTTGATGGAAATTATGATACCGCCCTTTGCAGTGCCGTCCAGCTTGTTGAGAACGAGTCCCGTCAACGCCGCAGAATTTTTAAACTCCTTTGCCTGCAGAACCGCGTTCTGACCCGTTGTGGCGTCAAGCACCAGCAGGTTTTCGCGGTCTGCGTCGGGCAACTCGCGGTCAATGACGCGGTTGATCTTTGACAGCTCGTCCATCAAGTTCTTCTTGTTGTGAAGTCTGCCTGCGGTGTCAACGATAAGCACGTCCGCGCCCTTGCTCTTTGAATAGTTGATAGCGTCGTAGACTACCGCCGCGGGGTCGGAGCCCTCGCTCTGCTTTACCATGTCAACGCCGCTTCTCTCACACCAAACGCCAAGCTGCTCAATGGCCGCCGCGCGAAAAGTATCCGCCGCCGCAACCACGACTTTCTTGCCCTGCTGACACAGGATATTCGAGATCTTTCCGATAGAGGTGGTCTTACCCGCGCCGTTTACACCGATCACGAGAATAACGGAGGGCTTTGTGCCCAGCTTCAGAGGCTCGCCCTGACCTATCATACCCTCGATTATCTCGCGGAGCGCCATCATAACGTCGTCCTTTTCGGACAGGCGGTTTTCCTTTATTCTGTCCCGAAGCTCCTCGATTATCTGCTCGGTGGAATTGACTCCGATATCCGCGCAGATAAGAAGCTCCTCCAGCTCCTCAAGCATATCCTCGTCAACGCGGGTAAAGCTCTTTACGACGTTCTTTATTTGTCCCAGAAAGCCGTCCTTCGTCTTTGCGAGTCCCGCTTTAAGCTTGTCTAAAAATCCCATCCCAATCGTCTCCTTCCGTCTTGCTGATGTCTGCCACGTTGAGGCTGAGCACCTTGGAAATTCCGTGCTCGGGCATGGTCACGCCGTAAAGGCGGTCTGCCACCTCCATAGTGCCACGGCGGTGGGTGATCAGAATAAACTGAGTTTCACCGCAGTAGCGCTTTATGTACTCTCCGAATCTGGATACGTTGACCTCGTCCAACGCCGCCTCGATCTCGTCCAAGATACAGAACGCCGTGGGATTGACCTTAAGTATCGCGAAGAACAAAGCGATAGCAAC
Source organism: Eubacteriales bacterium (assembly GCA_045596925.1). GTDB lineage: Bacteria > Bacillota > Clostridia > Oscillospirales > CAG-272 > SIG710. Next base: position 3,425 of record JAZODH010000034.1, on the reverse strand, counting down.
AAAGGACTGCTCGCCGCCGCTGAGCTGCATCAAGCTCTTGATGATCTTGCCGGGAGGTGCGGCTTTTATCTCAATTCCGCTGGTGAGAACGTCCTCGGGGTCGGTGAGCTGAAGCTCTGCCGTACCGCCTCCGAACAGCTCGGAGAAGGTCTTGTTGAAGTTCTCGTTTATGGCGTTGAAGGACTCGATAAATGAGGTCTTCATCTCGCCCTCAAGCTGATTTATGATCTTTGTCAGCTCGTTCTTGGCATCGGTCAGGTCCTTTATCTGACCCGTCATGTAGTCGTATCTGGTCTTGACCTCGGCGTATTCCTCGATAGCACCCACGTTTACAGAGCCCAAGGCACGAAGCTTATTTCGGCACTCGGTCTGGATCTGCACGGTTGCTCCTCTATCTTCCTTTGTGAGCGCAGGATAATCAAGCTTAACTGCCGCCGCACGGGTAAGCTCGTATTCGTCCCAAAGGTGGGAGGACAGCTTTTCGCTTTCCTCGCGCAGACGCTCGTGCTTTGTCTCATTTGCCGTGTGATTGCGGAAGATAAGCTCCTTTTCGTTCATCTTGTCGCGGATCTTGGCTCTTATCTCGTTCAGACGGCGCTCGAATTCAAAACCACCCTCCTCGCGCTCGTTTCGAAGCGCGTTGAGCTGTGCCAGCTTGTCCTCGCCCGTCTTTGCCTTTTCGCGGTTCTCCGTCTGCTGTGACTGGTAAATTTTAAGGGTCTTTTTGTATTCCTCAATCTTTTCAAGCGTTGCGCCGATACTCTCGGTCACGGAGGAGATGCGCTCGGCAATGCCTGAAAGCAGGGTGCGCTCGGTCTCGATGTCCTTCTGAGTGTCGCTGATCTTGATATAAAGGTCGATAAGCTCTTCGCCCAGAGCCGTCCTGCGGTCGGAAAGCGCGTTGCGCTCGACCTCACGATCCGAGCGGTATTCGGAGATCTCGGTGATCTGTGTATCCAGCTCTTTTTCTTTTGCTGTCAGCGCCGCAATATCCTCGTCGTAGCGGCGGCTCATCTCATCAAGAGCCTCAAAGTCGCGGCGGAGCTTTTCGATCAGCGCATTGTTGGCTTCAAGCTGTGCTGCAATGCGGTCACAGTTGACAGTCTCCGCGTTCATCATGGTGCTCATAAGATTGATCTTCTCGCTCATATCGAACACTGTGTTTTCCGCATCGGAGATCTTGCCATCAAGCTGTGAAAGAGCACTCTCAAGCCCTTTTCTTTCCTTTTCGGCGGACGCAAGCTCATTTTTGAGCTTTTCTATCTCGCCCGAGCGTGAAAGCATACCGCTGTCCCGCTTTGCCGAGCCGCCCGTAAAGGAACCGCCCTGGTTTATCTGCTGACCGTCAAGGGTGACGGTTCTGACCTTGTATCCCTGTGCCTTTGCCATGGCAGAGGCGTTGTCGATATTATCGAAAATGACCGTTCTGCCAAGCACGGAGGAAATTACGCTTTTGAACTTGCCATCGCACTTGATAAGGCTGTCGGCAGTGCCAACGTAACCCTTGAATTTGGACGCGCCCTGCACCTCTGTACTCTGAGCAGACATCTTCATTGATGTCAGAGGGTAGAAGGTAGCACGGCCCGCATTTGCGCTTTTAAGCGCAAACATTGCGTTCTTTGCGGTCTCCTCGTCTTCGACCACGATATTCTGGAGATTAGCTCCGAGTGCGGTCTCAATGGCGGTGATATACTGTGAATCAACCGAAATGAGCTTTGATAAGGGTCCGTAGATAGTACCGCAAGCAGAGCCTGCGCGGGTGGTTATTCTTCCCTCGCCGTACTGCTTCATAACGAAGCGTACCGAGTTGCTGTAGCCCTCAAAATGCTCTTCCATTCGGCGCAAGGCCTCGATGCGCTGTGAAAGCGAATCGCAGGTCGCCCCAAGATGATTGAGCTTTGACATGTCGCCCACACGCTTTGCCTGAAGCTCTGTGAGCTTTGCCTGGGCAGACTCGCTCTCGGACTTGTAGCGGTCGATCTCCGCCTGATATTTATCTGCGCCGTCACGGGCATTTGCATATTTCTTTTCAAGGTCTGCCGAGGTCTTGAGGTATCCCTCGATCTCCTCGGAGATAGAATCGCTGCTTCCGCTCTCGGTGTTCTTTGCGTTCTCAATGACCGAAATGCGCACGCACACGTCGGTGCGTTCGGCTTCAAGTGCGCGCAGGTCGTTCAGCGCCGCGGCGATCTTCTCTTCCAGCGCCTTTTCCTCGTCTGCGCACTTGCCCTGCTCGGCGGTCTTTTCGTCCTGTTGCTTCTTTATTTCCTCGATCTCGACTTCAAGTTCGGAAATATGCGCTTTCTTTGCCTCGATCTCGCCGTTTGAGGATTCGATAGACTGCTTTGACGCCTCGATTGACTGCTCTGCGGCACGGATCATCTCGCCGATATGGAGAATGTTGCTCTCGCCCACCTTAAAGTCGCTGTCGTAGTCGTGATTTTCCGCAGTCTGCGCGCGGATCTTGTCAAGAAGCTGCTCGGACTCCAGTTTATTGGACTGAGAAGCCTCGAAAAGCTTGTCGTTCTGAAGTTCGAGTGCCGTTATGGTGTCGTCCACGTTCTGAAGCTCGATAGAGCTGAGACGGCAAGCGTTCTCCGCCTCCTGCACCTCACCGCGCAAGCGCTCGGTGTCAAAGAGCCAGAGCTGAACGTCCGCTTTTTTCTTGGTTTCGTAAAGGTCGAGATATTTTCTTGCCTTTGCCGACTCCTTTTCCAGAGGCCCCACACGGCCTTCAAGCTCGGAGAGAATATCGTTGATTCGGAGCATATTGTCCTCGGTTGCCGCCAGCTTTCTCTCCGCCTCGCTCTTTCTGTGGCGGTACTTGGCGATACCTGAAGCGTCCTCAAAAATGCTTCTTCTCTCGTCGCTCTTCTTTGAAACGATCTCGGAAATTTTTCCCTGACCGATAATTGAATATCCGTCACGGCCGATACCCGTATTCATAAAAAGCTCGTATATATCCTTCAGTCTTACAGGCTTGCGGTTAATAAAATATTCGCTCTCGCCTGCACGGTAATAACGGCGGGTGACCGTCACCTCGTCATAAGGGCTTTCAAGATGTCCGCCCTCCTCGGTCGTATTATCAAAGGTTACAGATACCTCTGCATATCCCATAGGACGGCGGCTGTCAGCACCTCCGAAAATAATATCCTCCATTTTCGTTCCGCGGATATTTTTGGAAGAGATCTCGCCAAGCACCCAACGCATAGCATTCGATATATTCGATTTTCCGCTTCCGTTAGGGCCGACGATAACAGTACTGCCCTCCTCAAAGCTAAGCTTTGTCTTATCAGGGAAGGATTTGAAGCCTTGAAGCTCAAGTGATTTCAAATACAAGGGATTTTACCTCCGAAATTCAAAAAATCAATCATTATATTATACCGCAAAAGTTGATTTTTTTCAATACCTCTTACGTTATTTAT
>JAZODH010000033.1:0-5122 GCA_045596925.1 Eubacteriales bacterium | reverse complement strand
TCCGTGTTTTTGGTAAAAAAATCTTTAGAGAAACGTTTCTCTTTTTGCATTATAGCATTGATTTGGGTATTTGTCAAGAGGGTTGTCACGATAATTTTAAAAAATGTGGCGTTTTTATGCCATTGTGCTACTGTCTGTGCTTTTTTCGGTAATCTCCGGGCGGAATGCCCTTTGAATCCTTAAAAACTCTGAGAAAGTTCGAAAGGGAATTGAACCCACTACTGAAGCAGATGTCGGTAATGCTCATATTGCTGAAGCGCAGGAGCATTTCCGCACACTCAACCTTTCTTACGTTCAGATAGTCGCTGTAATATAATCCTGTGCTGCGCTTGAAAAATCTGCTGAAATAAGCGGGAGATTTACCAATCACCTCTGCAACCTCTGCAAGGGAAGGGTTTTCCTCAAAATGTAGATCGATATATTGGAGAACAACGTCGATGTCGTTTGTTTTTTCGTAGTTTTTTACTTCACCGTGTTCTTCAAACTGCGACAGTATGATCAATAATGCGGATTCCAAAAGCTTTTTTTCAAGCCTTTGACGAATAGCATCTTTGTAACCTTCAACGCGATCTAAAAGCTCGCACACGGAGATAAGGTCTTGGGTCTTTTCCTCGCTCAGCCTGACGGTTCTCGGATAGCTCTTTGAAAAAATCTGATTTGCGAATCCGCTCGGTATGACCTGCTCGGTAAACATGATATCGATGAGAGCGGTCTTTTCGCTGATCTCAAAAAAATGGTAGTCTGCGGGGGTTGAAATGGTAACCGTGCCCCTTTTTTTTTCAAAATGCTTGCCGTTGATCAGTTCAAAGCCATTTCCTTCTATAACAAATTCAAGCTCGTAGAAATCATGGGCATGTATCATTGAAGCATAGGGAACATCCCATTCTTGATATTTTACATAAATATTCTTGTCGGGGAAATATGAATTTTGCTTTAGTCTTACCGATTCGTACATAACATCACCTCGGATGCATTGTAACATATTCTTTTCTGATTTTCAAGTGCTTTGCAATATTATTTGCAGAAAAAAACGATTTTAATGTCAAAATGACAAAATGTTGGAAGAATACTGTTAAAATCTTGGTAGAAACCACGTCATATGTATGTTACAATATCTTATAAGATCGGCGATATAGGAGGAATATCACAATGAAAACACCGATATTTGAAAAAAAGAGTTATTGCAACCCCCTCTCAATACCCAACTGTCCTATGGGGGATAATTACGGACACGACGCGCTTTGGTACACGGAGGAGCCTCGCCTTGATTTCCGCTCGATCTCCGACCCCAGTGTACTATATTATGATAATAAATGGTATCTTTATCCAAGCTACGGAATGTGCTTCGTTTCGGAGGATTTTGCCACTTTCAAGCATGTGCGTACCGAGCCCTATAACATCGGCTATTCGCCATCGGTCATTCCACACAGAGACCGTTTTTTACTGACGGCGCATTCCAATGGATTATTTATCGGTGATAGCCCTACGGGTCCCTTCGAATTCGTGGGAGATTTCATCAAGCCAAGCGGAAGTACAATAAGGCCTATCGACTCGGCTCTTTTTGCTGATGACGACGGCAGAATATATATTTATTGGTTTGAGCAGACCCCACCCGATGCAAGAGGTAATTTTGTAGCAATGACAATGGGCGTCGAGCTTGACGGAGACGATCCCCGAAAATTCCTTACCGATCCTGTTGTGATCCATAAATTTAATCCCGACAATCTGTGGGAAAGAGGCGGCTCGGACAATCAAAACGAGAATTTCGGTTGGATCGAGGGTCAATGGATGGTAAAGCATAACGGCAGATATTATATGATCTATTCCGCACCCGGCACTCAGTTCCGTTCATACTGTATGGCGGCATATTATTCCGATGAGGGCCCGCTGACCGGCTTCAAGCTACAGAAAAATAATCCCTTCTGTGAACATAGAAGGGGCGTTGTCAGCGGCGCGGGACACGGATGCGTGCAACACGGTCCTGATAATACGCTTTGGGCATTTTATACCATCACCTCCTGCGCGACACATCCCTATGAAAGAAGGATCGGAATGGATCGCGTGTGGGTAAACGAGGATGGAGAGCTTTGCTGTCGCGTTACCGATACTCCACAGATCGCTTATTGCGACCATCAAGGCATAGACAGTGACAGCGGTCTTTTGCCGGTAAACGCGATGCTCAGAGACCGTTGCAGGGCTTCAAGCTATGAGAACGGAAGAAATGCGGTCTATGCCATCGACGAGAGCCTGATCACCTGGTGGCAGCCAAAGGAGGACGACAAGGAGCCTTATCTTATGCTGAGGCTGGATACCGATTACACTTGCGAGGCAAGCCGAATCATCTGGCGAGACGTAAATATGAACGTAGATGCGGGAATCCTGCCGGGTGCATTTCGGTACGTAATTGAGACGAGACCGAATATCGGAGAGGGCGAGTGGACGACGGTGCTTGACATGAGTGAGAATACCGATGATCTTAACGTGGATTATAAAGCCTTTCCCCCTACTATCTGCCGTGAGGTCAGACTGCGTATAGTAGGCTCACCCCAGGGTATCACTCCTGGCGTTGCGGAATTTACCTTGTTTGGAAGAAGCGTGAGACTTTGAGGGGTGAGGAAGCAATGATCGATAAGGCGAAATGGATAAGATCGGCTGAGACTTGGGATGAGGCTTGCTTTGAATTTTATAAGGATATTTATTTTGACAAAAAAGTTCAAAAAGCAATGCTGTTTGTCACCGCGATCGGACTTTACAAGGCTTATATCAACGGCAAGGCGGTGTCCGACGAGCTTTTTACCCCTTATTTTACTTCATATGATAAAAGATTGCAGTATCAGCGCTACGACGTGACCGACCTGCTTAGCGAAAAGACCCGATTGAGCATTCTTGCGGCGGAAGGCTGGGCGATCGGAAATATTATGCCTCTTCCGGGAGTGCATCACCGTTACAGCGACCATATTGCGATCAGATTCGCTTTGGAAATTGAATATGAAAGCGGAGACAAGACCGTTTTCGTCTCCGATGAAGACGTTGGAGTGCGTACAACGCATATTTTGTCAAGCTCGATCTATAACGGCGAAACGGTTGATATGACCGTGCCCGTAAGAGAGCTTGGAAATGCCGTTTTGAGTGACGTAAGCACCACCCTCATACCGCAGGAGGGTGTGCAGGTGCATGAGCAGGAGGTCGTTTATCCCCAAGGCCTGATCATAACGCCAAAGGGCGAGAGAGTCATTGATTTCGGTCAGAATATGGTAGGATATGTTGAGATTACTATAGAGGGACAGAGGGGGGAGTGCATTGCCCTCAGCCACGGAGAGATACTTGATAAGGACGGCAATTTTTATAATGAAAATCTCCGCTCTGCCAAGCAAAGGACAAAATACGTTCTTTTGGGCGAGGGGCGCGAGACCTTCAAGCCAACCTTTTCCTGGCAGGGCTTTAGATATATCAGACTTGACGAATATCCATACGATGACGTTGAGCTTTCTGCTTTTCGCGGGATAGTTGTCTATTCCGACATGGAAAGAAGCTCTTGGTTTACTTGCGGAAACGATAAGATCAATCAGCTTTACAGCAATATTTTATGGGGACAGAAGGGAAACTTTATTGACATTCCCAGCGATTGCCCCCAGAGAGACGAGCGCGTCGGCTGGACGGGGGACGCGCAGGTGTTCGTCCGTACTGCGGCGATCAATTTTGATGTCGAGACTTTTTTCATAAAATGGATGCGCGATCTTGTGCTTGAGCAGAGTGAGAAGGGACTTGTTGGATTGTTTGTACCGTCCTGCAGGTTGGAAATGCCCCGAAAAGCCATTGCGGCTTGGGGCGATGCGGTAACCGTCTGCCCTTGGGAGATCTATCTTGCCTACGGTAACCGCGATGTGCTTGAAGAGCATTATCCCGCTATGAAAAAATGGGTGGATTTTCTTCACGATTACGGTGACGAGGAGTTTTTGTGGATCGGTGGCGGACATCATGGCGATTGGCTCGCCCTTGACGATGAGGAGGCTATGATGAGCCGTGTCCCCACAAAGGGAAATACCAACCCCGATTTTCTCGCGTCGATGTTCTTTGCATACAGCACATCACTTTTGATACGCGCGGGAAGAGTGCTTGAAAAGGACGTTTCTGAGTATGAGCGTTTGCTTGTGAATATCAAAGCGGCGGTCAGAGGGCGTTACTTTGAAAACGGGCTTCCGAGGGATAAGACTCAAACCGCATATGCTCTTGCTCTGCGCTTTGATATTTGCGAGGACAAGAGGCGAGCGGGAGATGTGCTTGCAGAGCTTGTAAGGGCAAACGGAAACCGCTTGACCACGGGCTTTGTGGCTACTCCGCACCTGCTTCACGCACTATCCGAAAACGGGCATACGGATACTGCTTACGAATTGCTTCTGCAGGAAAGATTTCCGTCTTGGCTCTATTCGGTAAATAACGGTGCCACCACGATCTGGGAGCATTGGGACGGCATACGCGAGGACGGCTCGGTATGGGATAAATTGATGAATTCCTATAACCACTATGCCTACGGTGCGGTCTGCGATTGGATATTCGGTGTAGCGGCAGGCATCAAATGCCTTGACGACGGAGCGGGATACAGGCATATCACGCTTGAGCCCCATACTGATAAGAGGCTTGGATTCGTCAATTATGCCATCAACACACGCGCGGGCAGGCTGTCATCCTCTTGGCGATACGTTTCGGAAACCACCGTTCGATTTGAATTTGAGATACCCGGCGCAACGGTAGCCGAATTGACCTTACCGAGCGGAGAAAAGCAAACACTTCGCGGCGGCATTCATACGTTTTTTGTTAATTTGAAAAATTGAAATTATGAGAGGTAATACATATGAAAACGATCAAGGACAAGTATTTGGTAGTAGGCGCGGATTTCGCAGGTTATCCGCTTAAAGAGGCTGTTGTAGCACACCTTCGTGAAAAGGGCTGGAAGATCACCGACCTCGGCGTGGTTGCCGACAGTGATCCCAACGACACCGAGAATATGTTCCACAGAGTAGGTCTTCGTGTAGGTGCGCAGATTTCCGAGGGTAATTTTGAAAGAGCACTTCTGTTCTGCGGTACGGGTATGGGAATCCATATTGCCGCAAGCAAGTGCCCC
>JAZODH010000032.1:0-4245 GCA_045596925.1 Eubacteriales bacterium | reverse complement strand
GCAAAAAGCCTTTATGAATGAATTGTTTACAAAAAAGAGTCTCTTTTGTACTAATTGCACAAAGAACGATATAAAAATTTGGAGATTTACCCTCTTTAAATTTTGCGATAAATTTGGTACAATATTAGAGTACAATAGTGTAGTTGTAAAAAATGGTTTGTATTAAAAGGATTTATACATAGGAGGAATTTTCCAAATGGCAAGCATTTCACTTAGACACATCTACAAGAAGTATCCCGGCGGCGTTACCGCTGTTTCGGATTTTAACCTTGAAGTTAAAGACAAGGAATTTCTTGTTCTCGTTGGTCCTTCCGGATGCGGAAAGACAACAACACTTCGTATGATCGCAGGTCTTGAGGAGATCACTGAGGGTGAGCTCTTTATCGGCGACGATCTCGTTAACGACGTAGCTCCTAAGGACAGAAAGATCGCGATGGTGTTCCAGAACTACGCTCTTTATCCTCATATGTCTGTATTTGAGAATATGGCTTTCGGTCTTAAGCTTAACAAGACTCCCAAGGAAGAGATCAAGAGACGTGTTGAAGAGGCTGGTAGAATACTCGGTATCACCCACCTTCTCGACAGAAAGCCTAAGGCTCTTTCCGGTGGTCAGAAGCAGAGAGTTGCTCTCGGACGTGCGATAGTTCGTAATCCTAAGGTATTCCTTCTTGACGAGCCGCTTTCCAACCTCGACGCTAAGCTCCGTGCATCGATGAGAACTGAGCTTACAAAACTTCACAACAGAGTTGGAACAACGTTCGTATACGTTACTCACGACCAGGTCGAGGCTATGACCATGGCAACAAGAATCGTCGTTATGAAGGACGGTCTTATTCAGCAGGTTGATACTCCTCAGAACCTTTACGATACTCCTTGCAATATCTTCGTTGCAGGATTTATCGGAACTCCTCAGATGAACTTCATTAACGGTACTCTCGTTAAGAAGGGCGAGGACGTTTACTTCAACTTTGAGGGTCTTTCTCTCAAGCTTCCCAAGGAAAAGGCAGAGGCTCCCGAGCTTGCTGATTACATAGGCAAGGAAGTTGTTGCGGGTATCCGTCCCGAGTGCATTAGCGACGATGCAAACAAGATCGTTGCTGAGGACGAGAACAGCTTTGACGTTGACGTTGACGTTACCGAGCTTATGGGCGCTGAGATCTATCTCTACCTCAGCGTTGGCGAGACCAACCTTATCGCTCGTGTATCCTCTCGTTCCAAGACAAGAGCTGGCGACAAGGTAAAGGTATCCTTTGAAATGGGCAGACTCCACATCTTTGATAAGGACACAGAGCGCTGCATAATTCACTAATCGTGATAAATAATTATAGCCACCGGATAAAACCGGTGGCTTATTTTTTGTTTCAATATAATTATAGAAAATGTCTTGGGACTAAAAAAGCCGATACGTTTAATTTCGTATCGGCTCTTTTGTTTTATAGTAAGTTCTAAAACTTGCGATTATTTTTGCTTGTATCCGTCAAGGAAATTGCCCATCTTTATCATAGCATCTCTTAAAACGTTTGCCTCGGGCAGCATAACGATTCGGAAGTGGTCGGGTTCCATCCAGTCAAATCCGCTTCCAGGAACTATGAGAATGTTGGTGGCGTGCAAGAGGTCACGTGCAAACACCTTATCGTTGGTGATTCCGAACTTCTTTGTGTCAAGCTTTGCGAAAAGATAGAAGGCAGCGCGGTTCTTCACAAACGAGACGCCGTCTATACCTTGAAGTACCGAGGTAGTCGCCTCTCTCTGCTCGAAGATTCGTCCGCCCGGGCGTACCATTGACGCGGGTGTTTCAAGGTCATTCATAGCAGCGGGGATAACGAGCTGAGCAAGTGCGTTTGAGCACAGACGCATAGCGATGAGCTTAACGATGCCCTGACGATATTCGGCAGTCAAGTGCTTCGGACCGCTTATCACCATCCAACCGCAACGGAATCCGCACAGACAATGGGATTTGGAAAGACCGTTCATAGTTACTATGGGAAGGTCGGGTGCGAGGGAAGCGATGGGGGTATGTACCAGTCCGTCCATTACCAGTCTGTCGTATATCTCGTCAGAGAAGATAAACAAATGATTATCTCTCGCGATCTTGACTATATCAAGAAGGATATCCTTGGAGTATATGCAACCTGTGGGGTTGTTGGGATTGATCAAAACGATAGCTCTCGTTTTCGGGGTGATCTTGGAGCGGATATCGGCGCAGTCGGGATTCCAGTCCGCGCTTTCATCACAAACGTAAAACACGGGTTTCGCGCCGCAGAGATATATGCTGTTGCTCCAGAGCGAATAGCAGGGAGCGGGAACGAGCACCTCGTCGCCCGGGTTCAGAAGGGGCAAAAGCGCAAAGGAAACCACTTCGCTGACACCGTTTCCGATGAAAATATCATTTTCGTCGATATCGGCGATGCCCTGAGATCTGTGGTAATCACGGATTGCCCTTCTTGCCTCGGGCATACCCATAAAATCACAGTATCCGAGCGCGCGCTCTTCCTGACCGCTTATTGCGTCGAGTACGCTTTTGGGCATTGGAAAACCAAAGGTTGCCGGATTTCCCGTATTAAGTTTTAGTACGTCTATTCCTTTCTTCTGCATCTCGAGCGCCTCGATAAAGAGAGGACCTCGGATATCAGAATGGATACTTGTCATACGATCTGACGGTTTTATATTGTTCATTTATATAACTCCTTAATTAATACTTTCGACAGACTTTTTATGCGGTTACGGATTGTTTTTCCGCTTTAATTCCTTAAGGGATTTTATTCCGTACTTTTCCATAACTCGCGGCAGGTCCTCGATTATTTCCTTGCAGGCATAGGGGTTGACAAGATTTGCCGCACCCACCTGAACCGCATCTGCACCTGCCATCATCATTTCGACAACGTCCTCGGCACTTGAAATACCGCCCATGCCTATGACAGGTATGGACACCGCCTGTGCCACCTGATATACCATTCTCAGTGCTACCGGGAATACCGCAGGACCGGAAAGACCGCCTGTGACATTTTTGATAACGGGTTTACGGGTTTTAAGGTCGATTCTCATTCCCATAAGGGTGTTTATAAGGCTGACACCGTCCGCACCTGCCTCCTCGCACGCTCTTGCAATGGAAACAATGTCGGTAACATTGGGGGACAGCTTTATATAAATGGGTTTTGTGGTGACCTTTTTGATTTCTCTTGTGATGTAGCTCACACTTTCGGGACTTGTTCCGAAGCTCATTCCGCCGTGCTTGACGTTGGGACAGCTTACGTTGACCTCAATAATGGCAACCTGCTCCTCTTTGTCGATTTTTTCACAGCAGTACAGGTATTCCTCAGGCGAAAAACCCGAAATGTTGGCGATAATGGGTTTTTTGAAAAAGCTTCTGAGTCTGGGAAGTTCGTTTTTTATGACTGGCTCTATGCCGGGATTTTGCAAACCTACCGCGTTGAGCATGCCCGACGGTGTTTCGGCGATACGGGGTGTGGGGTTGCCGAAGCGGGGCTCTTTGGTTGTGCCCTTGAAAGAAAGAGAGCCGAGGATATTTATATCGTAATACTCATTGAATTCCGCACCGAAGCCGAAGGTTCCGCTTGCCGGAATTACGGGGTTATCAAGCTTTACCCCCGAAAGCTCCACGCTTAAATCGTATCCCATAACAGTTCCTCCTTATTGAATACAGGTCCGTCCTTGCACACGCGTTTGCAGCCGCTTTTTGTCTGTATGGAGCATCCCATGCAGGCACCGAATCCGCATCCCATGCGCTCCTCCAGACTCAGCTGGCAGTGTGCGTCGTATTTTGTCAGTGCTTTCAGCATAGGGATGGGACCGCAGGCATACAGAGCCTTGAAATCCATGCCGTCGAGTATGTCTGTCACAAAGCCCTTTGTGCCGTAAGAGCCGTCGTTGGTGGCGATTTTCACGTCAACCCCCAATGCTCTGAACTCGTTTTCGTAAAATACATCCTTTTTGCTTGCAAAACCCATTACAACGGTGGGTTTTATGCCATTTTCAATAAGTTTTCTGCACAGCAGGTACATGGGAGGCACGCCTACTCCGCCGCCTACCAGCACACAGCTTTTTTCGTCCTTTAACTCAAAGCCGTTGCCCAGTCCGCACAGAACGTCCAATTCATATCCTGCGGGAAGAGATGCCATTTTCTCGGTGCCCTTGCCGACGGCTTTGTAGATAAGAGTAAGCCTGTTGTCCTGCACATTGCATACCGAAATGGGACGGCGCAGATAAAAGCCGTCAAGCTTGATG
>JAZODH010000031.1:0-3025 GCA_045596925.1 Eubacteriales bacterium | reverse complement strand
TTCAATTACAATAAGGGAACAAAGACAATAACCTTTGCCGAGCTTGAAGCTTCGGGTATTCTCTCAATTTCGAATATAGCTTCCACGGGGGAGCCTTTTCAAAGGCTCCCCCATATACTCCTTCACACAAGCTCGATCTTGTCAATCACAACGGGGAATCTGGGGCAGTCCTGGAAATCGGTTGCCACCGCCGCGATCTTGTCAACCACCTCGATACCGTCGGTCAGAGCGCCGAATGCCGCGTACTGTCCGTCAAGGTGAGGCGCGTCGCGGTGCATGATGAAGAACTGAGAAGAAGCGGAGTCGGGGATCATGGTGCGGGCCATGGATAGAACGCCTCTCTTGTGCTTGATGTCGTTCTGCGGGAAGCCGTTTGAGGCGAACTCGCCGTAGATAGACTCGGCGTCGGTATCCTCAAATTTTTCCGTGTAGCCGCCGCCCTGGATCATAAAGCCCTCGATGACGCGGTGGAAGATAAGTCCTGCGAAAAAGTCCTTTTTGATAAGGGAAACGAAGTTCTCAACGGTCTTGGGTGCCTTGTCGGGATAAAGCTCCGCTTCCATTACGCCGTAATCGCGGACGCTGATTCTGATCTTGATATTTTCCATTTTTATATACCTCTTTTCGTTTAATTGTTTTGAGTAAGAGCTTCCAATTCTTCGGCAAAGCCGAGACGGAAAAGCTCGTCTATTCTGTCGTTTTTGCCTGCTACGTGCAGGTAAGCCATGAGCACCTCAAGCCCCGTTGCCATGCGGTATTCGGACACGGTCGCGCTTTTGGGCACGTTGGTGTGTCCCATGTTGCGTCCCCGTCGGAAGAAGGACTCCTCCTCCTCGGTGAGCACGGGGAGTATTATTTTCGCCGCCTTCGCCTGGGCGGGTGCGCGGACGAAGGAAAGTGCCGCAGAGTTCAGATGCTTTGAGCTTGAAAAACCCGCTTCCACCAGGGCCTGTCTGACCCTCAGCTCGAAGACGCAGTCGCCAAGATACGCCAGCGCGGGAGTACCCGCGGTTTTAAGATCTATCTCTGCCATTTTATCTCTTGAATTTCTTTTCCAGCTTGACGATCAAGGGAGAGATGACCGAGCCGAGAACGCCCGTGGTGGCAAGCTCGAAAACCGCGTTCCAGGTAACAAGCACGGCGATGACCGCAATAAAGGTGTCCCCGAAGCTGCGGATATAGTCGGAGGTACCGAAGAAGAGCATCAGCGCGCCGATAAAGAACACGGTGTTAAGGGCAGGTGCGGCGATAGAGCAGGTGATCGCGCCCGCAATAGGTGATGCCTTTGAGACTGCCTTGTATATAACTCCCGTCAAAAATCCCATAAGGATTCGGGGAATAAAGCACATGATAAAGGTGAAAACAGGGTTGATCTCATTCAAGGTCGTGCCGAAGGGATCAAGCCCAAAGCACTGGATATAGCTGGTCGCGCCGAAGATAAGACCCAGAAACGCGCCCGCGCCCGGACCGATAACTGCCGCGCCGATAGCCACGGGAATTACCAGAGTAGTAGCGGAAAGAGGCCCGAGATGTATGTATCCCAGGAACGGGACAAACGCCATCATTAAAATGACAGCCGAAAGAATTGCGGTCTGAGTGAGCTTTAATGTGTTAAGTCCTGTTTTTTTGATTGCCATTATAAAATTTCCTCCTTTAAGAAAAAATCTTCCTTTGACTGTGTATTATAACCCAAAATCATCTCCGTGTCAACATTTTTCTTCGTTGGGCAGTATTTCGGACAAAGATTTCTTGACAAAATTTGACTGTTGACTTATAATTATATAAAATGGAAAAGAAAGGCAGAAAAGATGCTGACTTCAGTTTACAGTGCCGGCAGTATGGGAATCGACGGCTTTATGGTCACCGTCGAATGCGACCACCAGGACAAGCTCGGCAAATTTGATATAGTGGGACTTCCCGACGCCGCCATAAAGGAGGCAAAGGAGAGAGTTGCAACCGCCTGCGAAAACAGCGGATTCCCCTTTCCCGAGGGCACGGTAACGGTCAACCTGGCGCCTGCCGACCGCAGAAAAGAAGGCTCGGGTTTCGACGTTTCCATTCTTCTGGGAATATTGGGCAGCACTGGGTATCTCAAGGGCGCACAGCAAGATCTTGAGGGCAAGTGTTTTGTGGGCGAGCTTTCCCTTTCGGGACGGGTGCGCCCCGTGCGCGGCGCGCTCTGTATGTGCGCGGCGGCAAAGGCCGAAGGCTTTACCGAGTTTTACGCGCCCGTGGAAAACGCCGCGGAAGCGGCTGTGGTTGGGGGTATTACCGTTTACGGAGTGCCCGGGATCCCCGAGCTCGTAGACCATCTGACGGGCAAAAAACAACTGACCGCATACAGCTGTGACAAGGAATATTTTGCGCAGGAATTTAACAATTTTGACCTTGATTTTTCCGATATTAAAGGTCAGGCGGCGGCAAAGCGCGCCATGGAGGTGGCGGCGGCAGGAGGACACAATATCCTGCTTATCGGACCTCCCGGTACGGGCAAGTCGATGCTCGCAAAGCGCCTGCCCTCTATCCTGCCGCCTCTTACCTTTGAGGAGGCCATCGAGACCACGAAGGTCCACTCGGTGGCGGGACTGCTCGAGTCGGGTACGTCTCTGGTCGCTCGCCGACCCTTCCGCTCACCTCACCATACCATGAGCTCCGCTTCAATGGTTGGCGGAGGAGTAAACCCCGTTCCGGGCGAGGTGTCCCTGGCAAGCCACGGCGTACTTTTCCTTGACGAGCTTCCCGAATATAATAAAACCGTTCTTGACGGCCTCCGACAGCCCTTGGAGGACGGCCGCGTTACCATAACCCGCGTAAACGGCAGGGTCACCTACCCATGCAATTTCATGCTCGTGTGCGCTATGAACCCCTGCAAGTGCGGAAATTTCGGAAACCCTCTGAAAAAATGTACCTGCCCCAAGGGCGCGGTCAAGCAATATATATCCAAGGTCAGCGGACCTATGCTGGACCGAATAGATATTCAGATCGAAATGCCCTCTCTGTCCATGGACGAGCTGACGAATTTTGC
>JAZODH010000030.1:0-17899 GCA_045596925.1 Eubacteriales bacterium | reverse complement strand
CAACTCCTTGGCTCACAGAACGACATGGCTACGATCCGACTTCCATAAAGAGCATTTATGAAGCTCTTAAAGTGTTGAAAACAAACGAATGATGACAAACCCTCGGCGGTGTAACCGCCGAGGGTTATTTTTATTTTTTCTTTTTCTTTTTAAGGATCACAACGATCAAAACGATCGCAACAACCACAACAACCGATGCCGCGATTATGATTACCGTAGTAATATCACCGCCTGCTTCATCCACAGGATTATTTGACGCAGGAGGCGCATATGTGTCGTTAGAGACGGCTTTGATCGTCAGCTCGCCTTCCGCAAAGCGTGTATTGATTATTTCCGCGAACTCTTCCGAGCCGACCTCAAAAATAGCCGTGTCGGGCACCTGAGCAAAGGACTGAAGCTTTGAAATATTTAAAACGCAGGAGAAATTCTTTGAAACGGTACCTTTAACAAGCACCTTTTGGAGCGACGTACACTTGCTGAACACGCCGAACGCAAGAGATGTCAGACTCACATTTTCGGGAAATTCGACCGTTTCAAGAGCGCTGCAGTCGGCAAAAGCCTTTTCACCGACGATTCCCGCAACGTCAACGTCGCCGCACATAAGGCTGTTGGGCATCACAACGGTCTTGATTGACTTACAACCGCTGAGAATATACGAGGGGATGCCGTTGTTTCCTCCGTCGTCGACATAGGCGTTAAAGCCCGTCAGGTCGACCTTGCCCTCGGAGCAAGTCACGGACTTATCTTCAACAAAATCATAATGTCCAAGAGAAACAAGCGCACTCATGCCCATAAAGTTTTTCTCGTCCGACAACGCAGTAATTCTGCTGTCGATCATGACGCTTGTTGCGGTAGAAAGCTTGGAGAAAACGGGCTGCATATTTCCGAGAGACGCAAATACGCCACGGATCTCGACCGATTTTATTTTGTCTGCATTATTTTTTGCGAAATTCACAAGCGCCGTATCGCCGCTTGTTGTAGCAAGGGGCATGGTTTTGTCCTGAGAATAGATCTTCAGAATATCGCCCTCAAGAGCGTAGGAGAACGCTCCCTGACGGGCCCACGCGCCCATGGTATGATATTCAACCCCCTCCGGCTCGGCAAACCCGTCCAGCTCGGTCGCAGAGTTCAAATATATGACGGCATTCTTGCTGTCGCCGAATGCATTTTGAGCAATTCTGACCGCATTGCTTACCTTCAGGTAAATATTCGCTTTGTTCTTTAAAGCAAAAACGCCGTCCTTGATTTCCGTAAGATTACCGTAAATATTGATCTCCTTGACACCGTCAAGCTTTGTGTTCCATTCAGAGACTTCAGCTATATCGGTGCTGAGAATGCCGTTGCAGCTTACGTTCAGAACGTCCTTTTCGACGCTCCAATCGGTTACTTCATTCTTATACACTGCAAGAGAAGATTTCACCATGTTGGGATCGGGCTTGAACTGATGTGTCTCACCCTGCTGCAATGTTATGGATGCGTTGATGTTCTTGCCGTTTTTTGCATTGTTGTAAATCATCATCAAATTTGCGGGTGAGCAAGTCATGTCTCCCATGCCGCCTGTGATAACAATGTCGCAGTTCAACATCTTTGCAAAGAATGCGGAATCGTGATAATCAAGACCCGGAGCATAGTTGGGAGCGAATGTCGAACCGAGAACAGGGCCTGTGGGATTGGAGTAAGTACCTGCACCCTGATTTGCGCCCCACGGAATGCTTGCCTTTACAAGATTAACCTGAGGACAGAGGGCGCCAAGTGCAATGCTCTGGAAACCGCCCTGGCTTCCGCCCGTTGCTTGAAGATCCTTTCCGTTCCAAAGTCCCTTCCATGCCGAAGTGTCAACTCCGTCAATGGTCTTGCGGTCATAATCCTCGTTTCCGAAATACTTCATCAGAAATCTTGCCGCCTGAACATTTCGTAAAAACATATTGCGGAAATATACGTTGTTTCGGTCTTTATTTTCCATCATTGACCAACCATAGTTTTCAGATTGGTCTACAGGCATGTTGAACAGTTCGGGACCATAGCTTTCGGCACCGAGACGGAGACTGTGAGCGGACATGTTAAGTATAATGGCTGTCGAAGAGGAGGTTTTGAATGCGCCCTTTATGCCGTAGCCCTGGAATTGCATGATAAGAGGAAGCGATCCAAGCTTGGCTCCTTTTGGTACGTTAAGATAGCCTGCCGCAAAGGTATCACCGCTTTTTAGATCTTTTGTGTCACCGTAGCAATTCACATAGACCTCGTACATAGAATAAGAGCCGGTTTCACCTGCCGGAACGATCTCGATAGGATCCGGGGAATACTCATCAAGCAACGCAAGAGAATCTATCCAGAAGTCCTCGTAATCGGCAGGCATTTCGTTAACGGTCGTAATATTTTCGATGTCAACCAAAACTCCGCCTTCAAATGCGCTTTTTTGATTTGCTTTCAAAGCACCCCAATTCTTGCCGCCACTTTCGTTGGGAAAATCGAGCAAAAGACGCACATAGCCGGGGATATCCATGGTATAATCGGCAATTATGTAGTTTCCGTCGGAATCAGGTTCTACCCTTCCCGATGTTTTCACTCCATCGTCGCGTTCAACGGTATAAATCAGGTATGGAACCATTATCTGTCTGTTGCCTCTGAACAACTTTACCGTGAAAATAACAGAGTCTCCGGGCATATAGCTGAGCATATCCTTGTCGGTTTCGCATAAAAAATAAAAATTTCCGCCAAGATCTCCGATGTCGTCTATTTCTTCAATTTCAGCTGAAGCCGGAAGAATAAAGCTTGATAAAACCATTACGGCAATAAATACAACAGAAAGAAATTTTTTCATTATGATTCCCTTTCGTATACAAAAAATAATACAATGAAATTTTATCATATTTAGATCAAAAAGTCAATAAAAATAAGGCAAAACAATTTATTTCATATTCAAGGCGGGACCCGATATCGGGTGCCGCCTTGTCACTTTTTGACGTGTGAATTCTATTTAGTCGAGCAGGTCGCCGCCGGGGATCTCAATGTCTCCGCCGCCTGCTGTAACACCAAGCTCAACGTCCCAGTTTGCAAGGTACTGAGCGAGAAGAACGCTGTCCATTGCGTTGACGTCGCCGTCTCCGTTGCAGTCAGCTGCGCTCTTGTTGTATTCGATATCCCAGTTTGCAAGAACCTGAGCGAGAATTACGCTGTCGGTAGCGTTGATATCACCGTCGCCGTTAAGGTCGCCCGCTGTGCCGCCGTCGATCTCTACTGCATAACCGTAAATGGTTTCACCTACATCCTGTGCGTCGGGTGTAACGTATACTACGAATTCAGCGGACTGTACACCGAACACGCCGTCGTTAGCTGTAGGAAGAACAACGCTCTTGAGAGTTACCTTCTCGAGTGTGAAGCCTGCGATAACACCGTCACTGATAGATGTGATACCGTCAGAAATTACGATATTGTTGATGCCTGCCTTGTCGTCCTCTGTAAGACCTTCAAGCTTTGTTACGGCACCTATACCGGAGATGATAAGAGTGCTGCCCTTGATCTTCCACTTGGCATTTGTGCCTGCAGCACCGGTCTTGTCACCAAAGGAAGATTCTTCCTCTTGGAGAGCAACCGTTACGTTTGTAATGCCGAGAGCTGCAAGAGCGTCTTCAACTGTAAACTTTGCTATTTCTTTCGCAACGATAATCTTGACACCGCTTGTGCCAACGAACGCATCTGCAGCTATCTGTACCTTGTCACTTATATCGAGCAAATAAACAGTTTTAAGAGAAACATTATTTTCAAACGCTTTTGCAGGGATCGTGGTGCCGGGAACGATTACGCTTGTTACGGCACGGTCGCCGGAAAGAACTCCGTACGTATCGCTAAAGTTCACGAGGCCATCAAAGTTAACCTCGCCCTTCTTGTACGTACCTGTTCCTGCAATGGGTGCTCCCGTTGCATCGAACTCAACGTGTCCGAGAGATACGAGATTTGCAGCTCCTGCAAATATGTTCGTTGCGTCTTCAGCAACTGCTGTGGTCTGAACGTCGATCTTAATGTTCTCAAGTCTTGTGAAGAGCTTCAGTACATCCTCAAGAGAACCGATAGCTGCAAACTTGCCCTCGATCTCAATAGTCTTGATAGTCTCTGCGTACTTTACAGCAAGAGACTTAAGAGTTGCATCAGCTGAAAGAACAGCTATATCACCTGTGGAGGTCAGGTTAAGAACGCTGCCGTCTACGAAATAAGCATACGCCGTAGAAGCGGAAATGTCACCAAGCGTTACGAAGGTTGCGCCGTTCTTTTCTGCATACTCCTGAGCATAGGTGTCATTGTAAGAACGGATGGTATACTTTGTAAGATCGGCATCTGCACCGAACGCGCCATCAGCAATCGCTTTGACAGTGGAAGGAAGCTTAATTGTTACTTCAGCCTCTTCAAGATCAAACGCATTTGCGCCGATGGATACAATGCCCTCGCTGAGAACGATCGATTCAACTGTTGCGAACATGGGATCTGCTTCCCAAAGTGCGTCGCCTGTTGTTGCATCAATTATACCGCTTGCATTAACGGTAAGAACACCGTTTTCGATCGACCAAGAATCAATTTTTGGAGCAAGAGCACCTTCAATTGTAGATGTGCAGTAGCTGTTGATAAAGTCTTCGATACCCTTCTGAACCGTAGAATCAGAAGTGAACGTAGAGTGACCGTGGGATACGCCCTGTACGAACTTGATGGAGAAAGGTCCATCTGTCTCAGCCTTACCGTGTGTAAGGTTGTTATACATAGCCATAATACCCGTGGGAGGCGAGGTGAGGTCGCCCATTCTCGCAGGAGAAATCTCTGTCTTGCAAGTAATAAGCTGTGCCATGTTAGCGGAATCAACATACTCGAGAGCGCTGCGCTCTTCACCCTCAGCCTTTGTGGGGTAAGGACGGAAACCGCAAGGAATGTTTGAAGTATCAAGGTTGCTTGTTACGTCTGCAAGCCATGTGATCTGGCTCTTGCAAACTGTGATTACGTCATCAAGGATAGCTGCAACACCGATAGCCTGGAAGCCACCCTGAGATCCGCCGGTGATCTCAACGACTCTCTCGCCCTCGGGCTTAAGAAGACCCTTCCAGCTTTCGATCAGAGTCTCAAGCTCGGTCTTAGCCATTGTTCTGGGAGCGGTATCGTCGTACTTTTCACTGATAGTTGCACCTGTATCACCGAATGCCTCAAGAGCGAAAAGAACACCGTTTACATCACGGAGAAGCATATTACGGAAGTAGCATGTCTCAAGTGCCGCGTTTGTTGTAAGACCGTCCTTATCAAAGCCGTAGCTTGCGCCGCCCTGGATCCAAGAAGTATAATATGATTTGAAATCAGTTACGTCTGTTTCCTCAATCGCTTCAAGAGAATGAGCGGAAAGACTGAGTGTAATAGTGTTTGCATTCCATGTTGCAGCATAACCGGCGGAAACACCGTAACCCTGAACGTTAATAGAAAGGTTGAGAGAACCTGCAGGTTTGCCTGTGGGAACGGAAAGATGTGCAAAAGCATGCGTTGCACCCGTCTGGGGGCCTACTGCATCTTCAGCAAGACCGTCGGGTCTTGTAATATCATCGGGGTTGCCGATAGAATCAATGTATATAGCGTATACGTCAAATGCAGATGTAGACTTGGACTCAAGCTTTGTTATCTTGAGTATCTCGGGCGCAACCTGCATTTCAAGTTGCTTGTCCCAAACCTGTCTCAGCTCTGCTGCGGGAATGGGAGACGTATTCATTGTGATAGCCTGAGCGTCAACAAGAACGCCGGCAGGAAGAGTATTGTAACCCGAAATAGTATTCTTTTCAGCATCAGCGATATTTGCT
The DNA here is from genome assembly GCA_045596925.1 of Eubacteriales bacterium. GTDB lineage: Bacteria > Bacillota > Clostridia > Oscillospirales > CAG-272 > SIG710. The sequence continues at coordinate 12,077 of JAZODH010000030.1, read as the reverse complement.
GTAAGGCGGAAAAGACCGGCCTGAGCCATTGTTGTTGTTTCAACCTTGGCAACACCCGTTTCGGGATCGGCTGCAACGAAACCTGTCTCGATTGCACCCTTTCCGCTACCGTCTGCAAAGAGAGAGTAGTTAAAGCCGGCAACAGCGACAGGCTGCAGAGCGAAATTGAACGCTCTGATCTCAAAAATAACCTTCTGGTTAGACTCGTAGAGCGCAATGTCTGTGGGGGTGCCTTCTTCGTCGATGGTTCTGCAAACGATAAATGCCTCATCGGTCAAAGGCGCAAGCTCGACCGCTGTAACCGGAACGATTACAACAACGGAAAGCACCATTGCCAGAAGGAGAACCATGCTGACAATTTTGTTAAAGTTCTTGTTCATAATTTTTTCCCTTTCTTTTAAAATAGTACAAATAAAAATTCAGAATACTTCAAAAATATTCATTCGTTTTGATTTTACAACATTTTGCCAAATAAATCAAGTCTTTTTTAACCTTTTGGGTATATTTTCTACTATTTGCACAAAAACAAAGCCCTCTCTTTGTAGCACAAGACAAATAATATTTTCTAAAACATGAAAAACACAACATTTATGTATTCTTGAGAAGTTGTACATCAATATATTGGATTTTAAAGTGTCAAAAATCCGTTAGAGCTTCAAAGTTACAATTTGCATGTTTTCTATTGACATTTTATCGCGATTTATGATATAATTAAAAAGTACATTTCAAAAAATATGCCGAGATCGGCAGATTGGAGTCAAACAATGAAACGTTCTAACCAAAAAAGGATGTCTATGGTTTTCAATATAGTCATATCCGTCATTCTTCTCGTCGCGATTGTCTTCCTTATTAAATTTGCGATCGATGATTATGATAAAAAGACTACTATTGACCCCGACAAGCTTGAAGATGTGAACGATGCTCCCGTTTTCACGGCATATACTACCGATTACGTATTGGCGGAGCTTGAAGATGCGGATTCTGCGGTCGATATCTCCTCTGAGCTTTTGGAGTATCTGCGTGACAATTTCGGAGATACTACATATGCTACCATAGTTAATTACCTTGAGAAGAACAAGGAATATTCCGATGATATGTGGAAAGAGCTTTTCGGTTCGTCGCTAAGAGTTCTTGACTATATGGCGCACCAGGGCGAAGAGGGCTACGACAACTGCACGGTCATCACATCAGACAAAACCTCATGCACTCTCAGCTTTGTAGGTGAGCTGGTGCTCGATGACGTGTGGAACTGGTCCCCCCTTTCGGTCCATAAGAAGAACCGCGACAATCTTCTTCCCGCCGCTTTCTCTACCGACGTTATTGCTGAGATGAAGAATGCCGATATTCTTATGGCAAACCACTCCTTTGCATACAGAAACAACGGCAACAGAAACCGCGAGCAGGCAAATTACTTTTACTACGGTTCAGCTAATGCAAACGTCTCCGTTCTCCAGGAAATGGGCATTGACATTGTAAATATAGGAAACGATCATACAAACGACTATCAGATCTCCGCGTTCAACGACACTATTGAAGTGCTCCGCGGCGCAGGAATTGCATACGTCGGCGGCGGCATTGACGTTCAGGATGCTCTTACGCCCAGATATTTTATCGCGGGCGGTATGAAGATAGCATATGTTGCCCTTGCCGAGTCTGCAACAAAGGCAGGCGCTCCCGCAGTGGGAGAAACCTCCTCCGGTATCGTTCTCGGCTCGAACACGAAGCTTTACGCCGAAATGATCGATACAGCAAACAAGAATGCTGATTTTGTTGTTGCTTACGTTGACTTTAATTCATTTATAAACGGAGATGCAAATGCATCCGATGCTCAGGCAAAGCTGGCACGCGCGCTGGTCGACAGAGGCGCTGATGTCGTTATCGGAAGCTCAAATACCACGCTTCAGGAGATCGAATATTACGAGGGATGTCCCATTGTGTACAGTCTCGGAAGCTTCTGGCACGAGACCGATCCTCACAACACTATCATCTTCAAGATTCATTTCGAGGACTTTATTCCTCAGTTCTATTGCATTCCCTGCGTACAGAAAAACGTTGTAACAAATTCCGTTCTGGGAACGGATGCAGCAAAACAAATTTTTGCTACTATAACGAACCCCTCAATGGGCAAAATAACCATTGCAGACGACGGCTTGATATCTGAAAACTGATAGAATAAATACGACGAGTGGTCCCCTTTCAGGCGGCCACTCGCTGTGTATACGGAGATGATATGAAAAGATTTTTGATTGTTGACGGAAACAGTATTTTAAACCGCGCATATTACGGCGTACGAATACTCACAAACAAGGACGGCTTGCCCACCAACGCCATTTACGGCATGGTTACGATGCTTTCAAAGCAGATCGAAGCAGTCAAGCCCGACTATATGGCGGTTGCTTTTGATCTGAAGGCACCTACGTTTCGACACAAAAAATATGCAGATTATAAAGCGGGCAGAAAACCGATGCCCGACGAGCTACGGGTGCAGCTTCCCTACGCCAAGGACGTTTGCCGCGCTTTGGGCTTTACAGTAGTCGAAAAAGAGGGCTATGAAGCGGACGATATCCTCGGAACCCTCGCACAGGCGGCAGCCGACAGAGGTGACCTTGCTTATGTTCTCACGGGAGACAAGGACTCTCTTCAGCTTATCAGCGAGGACGGCAAAATAACAGTCCTCCTGGCAGGAAATTTTGAAACAACACACTATGACAGCGCCAAGTTCCGCGAAAAATACGGCATTCCCTCTTCCCTTTTCGTTGACGTAAAGGCGCTTATGGGAGATTCATCGGACAACATTCCCGGCGTACCCGGAATCGGAGAAAAAACAGCGCTGAAGCTTATTGCCGAGTACTCAACGGTCGAGGGTCTGTACGAGCACCTCCCCGAGGCACAGCTTACCCCCTCGGTAAGAGCAAAGCTTGAAGCGGGACACGAAAGCGCACTGATGTCAAAAGATCTTGCGACCATCTGCCGCACCGCACCTGTTGAAACGAGTGCCGAGGTCTACGAAAACATCAATGCAGACAGAAAAGCCTTGCTCCAAATGTTCAAAACCTTTGAGTTTTCTTCCCTTATTAAAAAGATGGGGCTTGACTGCGAGGAAAACGATTCTCCCGAATGTGAAGTTTCTTTCCCCGAAGTCAAGGTGACAGATGCAGATGCTATCATAAACGACCTTCGCGAGGGCGACGAAGTGTCCGTTTGGGTAAGCAATGACGCGATTTATACCTATGTCAAAGACACTCTCTATTCTTGCGTTGACGTCAAAAAGGTCTTTGAAGCATTTGAATGCAAGGGTATAAAGGTCATTTGCTACGACTGCAAGGAGATTTACAAAAAGGCATCCGCTCTCGGCGTTGATTTTCGCGGCTGTTATTTCGACGTTATGCTTGGTGAGTACGTGCTGAACGCCTCATCCGGATTTTCGCTTGACAAGCTCGCTCTCGAATACGAAAGCATTTCAAGAGAAATCCCCGATGAACACAAGGCTTTTGTGATTTACAACATTTACAAGCAGGAAAAGAAAAAAATCGACGAGCTGGGCTTTGAAAAGCTCATGTTTGAGATTGAAATGCCCTTGGCGGCAGTCCTTGCGGACATGGAGCTTGCGGGCTTCAAGGTGGACGTTGAGGGGCTTTATAAATTCGGAGAAAGCCTTGATTCTGTCGCTCATCAATTAAAGGAACGCATCTTCTTCTCGGCAGGTTGCGAATTTAATCTCAACTCCCCCAAACAGCTGGGCGAGGTGCTTTTTGAAAAGCTGGGACTTCCCGCGGAAAAGAAGACCCAAAAGGGCTATTCCACAAGCGCAGAAATTCTCGAAAAGCTCCGTCCTTTCCATCCTATTATTGACGATATTCTCGAATATCGAAAGGTCACGAAGCTGAAAAGCACCTACGTTGAAGGCCTGACAAAGGTCGCCGACGAAAACGGACGAGTGCATTCAAGCTTCAATCAAACGGGCACGGCAACGGGAAGACTATCCTCAAGCGAGCCGAATTTGCAGAATATCCCCATACGCACCGAGCTTGGCCGTGAAATGCGTCGTTTCTTCGTTCCACGCGCAAAGGATTACGTTTTGATTGATGCCGACTATTCGCAGATAGAGCTTCGTCTTTTGGCGGCGATATCGGGAGACGAGGCAATGATCTCCGCATTCAGATCGGGCTACGATATTCACACGGCAACCGCCGCTACTGTTTTCGGCGTTGCGGAAAAGGACGTTGATATCGAGCTGAGAAAGCGCGCAAAAGCGGTTAATTTCGGTATTGTTTACGGCATCGGTGACTTTTCCTTGTCCCAGGATCTTGGAATTTCAAGAGCGGCGGCAAAGAAATATATCGAGAGCTATCTTGCGGCCTATCCCATGGTCGACGCCTACCTGAAAGGAATTATCGCATCCGCGTACGACAACGGATTCGTAACTACCCTTTTTGGCAGAAGAAGATATATACCCGAGCTTGCAGGACAGAATAAAGTGCTCAAAAAGTTTGGTGAAAGAGTCGCTATGAACAGCCCCATTCAGGGCTCGGCGGCGGATATTATCAAGATCGCCATGATAAAGGTTTCCGAAAAGCTGAAAGATAGCGGTATCGACGCGCGCCTGATCCTACAGGTGCATGACGAGCTTATACTTGAGGCGCACATCGACTGCGCGGACCGTGCGGCAGAGATTTTAAGCGAATGTATGGAAAGCGCTATTTCCCTTGCAGTTCCGCTCTCGGCGGAATCCTGCATTGGCAAAAACTGGTACGAATGTAAATAAAATTAACGGAGGATTTCGAAAAATCCTCCGTTTTTGTTATTTGTAAACTGCGTTTTCCTCGCCGACAATGCGCCGTATTCGAGTCATGACAAAATCACTCAGTTCGATTCCCGCCGAGCAGGAAATGTACTTTTTAGCCGAGCCGTTAAAGAAAACGACGGGGACGCTTCCGCCGAATATCTCAATTATATTCATCGTTTTTCGGAACGCCTCCGATTCCATATCGGGAACTTTTATATATAATTTCTTGGGTTTTGTTTCTCTTTGAATATCCGCGGAAACGCTCGCATTTCCCGCAGACTTGTCAGCGGAAGGAACAAAAGCCTTGTCTTCTTTCAACTCAAACGCCGTGTTCAGAAGGATTTTCGGATCTCCGTCCTCTCGCTCCGAGACTGTTCCCTCTATGCAAAGAGCCATGTCGGGCAGTATAAGATCGGAATATGCGGCATATTTGACCGCAAAAGCTATGCACTCGACCTCGGCAAATCTGTCCTCAAACATGAAGAACGCCATCTGCTCGCCGTTTTTGGTCTGTTTTTTTGTTATCCTTCCCACAATTCCGCAAAGTTTTACGCGTTTGCCGTCGAGAGGGTTTTTTTCTTCGCCGTCCTCTGCCGGAACTATGTCTGAAATGGGCTTGGGCGCAAGAAAATCAACGTGCTTCGAGTAATCGTCAAGCAGGTGCCCCGAGAAATACATTCCCGAACAGTCTTTTTCTAGCATTAACTTTTCGCGCATTGAAAGATCGGGCAGATCCGGGTATTCAAAGGGCACATCTGCGTCGGGCGACACGGAGATAGAGAACATATCAAGCTGACCGTCCAGATTTCGACGGTTTTTATCCTGAATCTTCTCGTAGACTGCCTCGTATGATGCAAGAAGACGACTGCGGTAAGTACCAAGATTGTCAAAGCACCCCGCTTTTATAAGCGCCTCCAGAGCGCGCTTGTTCATATCTGTGCCGAGAGTCCTTGAAACGAAGTCCTCAAAAGATCGGAAAGCACCCTGCCCTCGCTCTTTTATGATGCCGTCAACCAACGTTCTGCCAACGTTTTTAAGCGCAAGAAGACCGAAGCGGATATCCCGTTCTCCAGTTGCCGAGAAATACATATCACTTTCGTTGATGTCGGGCGGAAGCACCGAAACTCCGAACTTCGAGCACTCGTTTATATATTCCGCTACCTTGGTCTGATTTCCCAGAACCGAGGTAAGAAGAGCGGACAGGTACTGACGGGGGTAATGAGCCTTTAAATACGCCGTGCGGTAAGAAATAATGCCGTATGCGGCGGCGTGGCTCTTGTTAAAAGCATAGTTTGCAAAATCCGTCATATCCTCAAACAGCTCTGAGGCCTTCTCACGGTCGATGCCGTTTTTCTCCGCGCCTTCGATAAATCCGTCCCGTTCTGCCATAAGAACTGCAGCCTTTTTCTTTGACATTGCACGGCGCACAACGTCCGCGTGACCAAAGGTAAAGCCCGCAATCCTTCTGAAAATGCTCATTACCTGCTCCTGGTATACGACACAGCCGTAGGTAGGCTTTAAAATCGGTTCCAGACAGGGTAACTTATATTCAATGGTGTCGGGATTATGTCGCCCCTTAATATAACGCGGGATCGAATCCATGGGACCCGGACGGTAAAGAGCCACTACGGCTATTATATCATCGAGATTTTCGGGCCGAAGCTCACGCAGCACGTTCCGCATTCCCGAGCTTTCCAGCTGGAAGATTCCAAGGGTGTTACCCTTTGAAATAAGCGAAAACGTCTCGCTGTCATCCATTGGGATCTTGTTGATATCAAAATCGGGATCGATGCGTCGGATCTCCTTTTGCGCGTCGTCCATGATCGTCAGATAACGAAGTGCGAGGAAGTCAAATTTAAGCAGACCGAGCTTTTCAATCGTTCCCATATCGTACTGAGTGACGATAACTCCGTTACTGCGAGCCATTGGAACATAAGAGAAAATAGGCTTGTCGGTGATAACTATGCCGGCCGCATGAATAGATACGTTTCGGGGCATTCCCTCAACGCGCAGAGCCATGTCTATCAGCTCCTTGACCTTGGGAGAATTTTCGTAAAGAGCCTTGATCTCGGGGAGCTTCATAGACTTTTCGAGCGTTATGTTCAGCTCCTGCGGAATAAGCTTGGCTACCGCGTCAACATCGCCGTAAGGCATGCCCAGAGCCCTGCCAACGTCGCGCACAGCGGCGCGCGCCGCAAGAGTTCCGAATGTGATTATCTGAGACACGTAATCGCTTCCGTACTTTTCGGTTACGTACCTTATAACCTCGTCGCGACGGTTGTAGCAGAAGTCTATATCAATATCCGGCATTGTAACTCGCTCGGGATTGAGAAAACGCTCAAAAAGCAGGTCGTATTTAATTGAATCGACCTCGGTAATGCCTATAAGATAAGCCACCAGGCTTCCCGCGCCCGATCCACGCCCCGGACCTACCGGAATGTCACGGCTCTTTGCAAAGTTTACGTAGTCTGCAACAATAAGAAAATAGTCGCTGTAGCCCATCTTTTCGATGGTGTCCAGCTCGTAGTTCATGCGATCGATATACTCGCGTTCGCTGTGCTCGGATGTGTATTTTATAAGACCGTTCTCGGTCTTTTTGCAAAGTCCGTCAAGAGCGAGGCGACGGAGATGATCCGCGGCAGACGCGCCGTCGGGGACTTTGAATTCGGGCAGATATTGGCTCTCGAAATCAAAATCGAAATTACACATCTCGGCAATTTTTACCGTATTTTCAAGAGCTCTCGGATACTCGTTTTCGGGGAAAAGCATACGCATTTCGTTTGTATCCTTGAAATACAGCTCGCCTGTGGCAAAGCTCTCGTATTTCTTCTCGCCTACGACCGTTCCCGTCTGTATGCACATCAGAACCTCCTGCACTCTTGCGTCGGGACGGCGGAGATAGTGGGCATCGTTGGTTGCAACAAGCTCAAGGTCCGCTTCGCGGGCAATTTTCACTAGCTGAGGCAATATTTGCTTCTGCTCGGCGATGCCGTGATTTTGCACCTCGATATAAAAATTCTCGCGGCCGAAAATGCTCTTCATTTCAAGAGCGTATTCAAGGGCATCGTCGTATCTTCCGCCAAGAAGAAGCACAGGAATTTTTCCCGCAAGGCAAGCCGAAAGAGCCACAAGTCCTTCGCTGTGCGAACGAAGAAGATCCATGTCGATACGGGGCTTTGAGAAAAAGCCCTCTGTGTAGCCCATGGAAACAAGATAGATCAGATTTTGGTAGCCGATCTCGTTTTTGCAAAGAAGAACAAGGTGGTTGTAGTTCTTTTCCGACTCGGCGCTGGACTTTTCAAAACGGGAATTGGGTGCAACGTAGACCTCGCAGCCGATAATGGGTTTTATACCCGCTTTTTTGCACTCAAGATAAAAGGAGACCGCGCCGTACATGGCGCCGTGATCGGTTATCGCCACCGCACTCTGACCGCACTCTGCGGCCCTTGCGGGTATCTCGCTTATACGGCAGGCACCGTCAAGCAGGCTGTATTCGCTGTGCAGATGCAGATGTACGAAACCTCCCATTATCTCACTTCCCTTCTATTTTACTTGCTATTTCTTTTATTTTCTGTATTCTGTGGTTCAATCCCGATTTTGACAGCGTGGGATTGAAATAACTACACATCTCCGAAAGAGATGCTTCGGGATTTTCAACTCTTATTTTGGCGGTCTGACGAAGATCGTCGGGCAAAGCCTCAAGCAGACCTGCGCTCTCAATTTTCTCGATGGCAGAGATAAGCTCTCGTGCGGCAGCGACAGCCCTGGAAAGGTTGCTCGTCTCGCAGTTTGCGCGTCTGTTTATGTCATTTTTAAGCTCTCGCATAAGCTTGTCGTTCATGCATTCAAAGGTGAACGACGCTGCCCCCATAAGACCGATGATGTCTTCGATATTCTCGCTTTTTTTGAAATAAAGCCCGATACCGCCACGTCTGTTTGCGGTCTTAGGTTGATAGCCGAGGGAGGACAAAAAAGAGTAATATTTTTTTGCCGATTGCACGTCTTTGACTGTAAATTCAAGATGATACGAGGTCTTGGGGTCACTCATTGTCGCCGAAGAAATAAACGCTCCGCGCAAGTAAAAATACTTGCAGTTGTCACATCTGAACCCAATAATATCTTCGATCTTGTCAGTTAAATCCGAGCGAATGACACCGATCTTTTCGGCAATGGTACGAGAGGTGAAGGTGATCGAATAAAGCTCTCTTCCAAACCTTGCGCTTTTTGTTATTTCAATATTTTTTGCCCCCTGCTGGCAAGCCGTTTCGGCAAAGACGTCTGCCGTTTCTCTGTGAGAAAGCACGAGCGAGATCTGCTCGTTTTCCATCGTAGCGGAAAGCAGAAGACCGTAAAAAAAGGCTTTTTTACAGCAGGTGGCGCTTTTTGAGCTTATTTGAAGAAGCTCGGTTTTAAGATCGTCCGAAAATGACATTTATCTGTCCCCCACCATCTTGACTTCACATTCCAGCATTACGCCGAATCGGTAGAAAACGGTCTTTTTGATATGCTCGATAATCGACAGAACGTCCTCTGATGTAGCGCCGCCTCGGTTGATGATAAATCCCGCGTGCTTTTCAGATACCTGCGCTCCGCCCATGGAAAATCCCTTGAGGTCGCAGTCCTCAATAAGCTTGCCCGCAAAATGTCCCTCGGGACGCTTGAAAACGCTTCCGGCGCTTGGAAATTCAAGCGGCTGTTTATCCTGTCGACGACTCATGTAATCGGTCATTCTCGCTTGAATTTCAGCGGGATCATCCGGGTGAAGCTCAAAAGTCGAGCCGAGAACAACGTATTCGGGATGATCGGTGAAGATTGTATGGCGATAGCCGAAATTTTGCTCCGAATTATTCAAAACAAAGGTTTTATCCGAATCAATATCATAGCATTCCGTTTCAAAGACCGCGTCGGACAGCTGCCCGCCGTAAGCTCCTGCGTTCATTGAAACGCAACCGCCCACCGTTCCCGGGATTCCGTAAGCAAATTCAAGCCCTGACAGTCCGTTTTTTTGAGCGTCCATAGCCACGCGAATGATCGAGGCGCCGCACAAAGCACTTATTTTATTGCCCTCGACCGAAATATTTTTCATGGCGCAGGTGGAAATAACGACACCGTCAAAGCCTCGGTCGGAAAACAGAATATTACTGCCGTTCCCGATAACCGTATAATGCTCACCCGACGCTTTTGCGACACGCAAAAGCGTGATAAACTGCTCACTTGTTTCGGGAAGCGCAAAATAGCGCGCCGCACCGCCGATCTTGAAGGTGGAATGATGCGACAGAGGCTCGCTTTCTTTTATTTTTACGTCACATGAAAGCTCTGAAAGAGCCGATTTGAAATCAATCATCAAATTACTCTCCGCGAATGATTTTCTCGATCTCCGCCAAGTCTGAGATCGTGTATTTTACAGGAAGATCGCTTGTTTTTTTTGCAGGATTGTACCAGCAGCAGTCAATGCCGTATCCGATACCGCCCGCCATATCAGAGGTCAGAGAATCACCGATAACCAAGGCCTTTTTGATGTCAAATCCGAGGATTCCGCGCTCCACGGCTTCAAAAAATCTTCTGTCGGGCTTCTCGTAGCCGATCTCGCCCGAAATAAAGAGTTTTTCAAAAAATTCATTCAAAGGAGACGAAGCAAAACGGCTCTTCTGAACGTATTCTATGCCGTTTGTGATCACGTACATCTTAGCTTTTCCGTGGAGCCGACGGCAAAGCTCAAGCGCACCGTCAATGGGATAATTCTGAAGAGCAAGATGGTCCGTGTAGTTGTAAGAAAGCGCGCTGAAATCGGTGTCAAATCCGTATTCCTTACCAAATTGGCGGAAGCGCTCAACTCTCAGCGTGTCCTTATCTATCTCCCCTCGCTCAAGAGCCTTCCACATTCCGTCGTTTATTTTGCTGTAAAGAGCAACGCCCTCATCGTCAATGGTAATTCCGATATTCTTCATAGCAATGCGGAGCGCCATTTCTTCACATTTAAGAAAATCAAAAAGCGTTCCGTCAGCATCAAAAAGTAAATATTCGTATCTCATGGTACACCTCTCCATAATACTTTTAATACATTATATCACCATCTTTTCCACATTTCAATATTAAATTTTAAAATATACTTGCAAATCCATATTTTTTAAGGTATAATATATTTTGTATATTTATGTCTCGGAGGAAGAAATGAACAAGAAAACGCTTAAAATCGGAATGCTGGGTTTTGGCTCTATGGGCAGGACTCACACCTTCGTTATAAAAAATCTCCCCTTCTTCTACCCCGATCTCGGTTTTCCCGCCGAGGTTGCGGGAGTTTGCACTACGACAATCGAAAAGTCCCGCCGTGTATGCGAGGAGCACGGCATCAGAATCGCGACGGTAAACGAAGATGATCTTATTTATTCCCCGGACATTGACATAATCGACATCTGCACGCCGAACATTTTCCACTTTGAAACTATCATGAAGGCGCTTGAAGCAGGAAAACATATTTACTGCGAAAAACCGCTTTGTATAACCTACGGGCAGGCGAAGATCGCCGCAGATAAGGCAAGAGAAAAAGGAGTCACCTGCGGAGTAGTGTTCCACAACCGCCACATGGCACCCGTGACCCGAGCGCGACAGTTGATCGACGAAGGCAGGCTGGGTCGGATCCTGTCTTTCCACGCCGTTTATTATCACAGCAGCTGTGCCGACCCGGCAAAAAAAGCAGGCTGGAAGCAGAACAAGGATATCTGCGGCGGCGGTGTTCTTTTTGACCTTGGCTCCCACGTGCTCGATCTTGTCACATATCTTTGCGGCGACATCGAGTCCGTTATGGGCATGGACCAGATCGCTTATCCCGTCCGTCTCGGCATGAACGGCGAGACCTGGCAGACCAACGCCGACGAGGCATTTTATATGCTCTGCAAGCTCCCCGAGGGTGGCTGCGGCACGGTCGTTGCAAGCAAGGTCCACACGGGTACAAACGACGATCTGGCTATCGAGGTCTACGGTGAGCGCGGTGCTTTGAAATATTCGCTCATGGATCCCAACTGGCTTTATTTTTACGATAACACCGCACCCGATGCACCGATCGGCGGTGAACGCGGATTTACGAGAATCGAATGTGTGGGCAGATACGAGGCTCCCGGCGGAGTGTTCCCCTCTCCCAAAGCTCCTGCGGGCTGGCTCCGTGCACACAATACAAGTTACATGAAGTTCTTATCGGCAGTATACAATGGAGAAAAGTTCAGTCCCGATTTTGAGGACGGCGCAAAGGTCCAGCGTATAATGGAAGCCGCCTACCGCTCTGCCGAGCTTGGAA
>JAZODH010000029.1:0-27234 GCA_045596925.1 Eubacteriales bacterium | reverse complement strand
GTTGCCGCCGTGTTGTACTTATGGAAAGCACCCCCGCGGTCGGTAAGAGAGGGGCTTTTCTGCACGTTATATATCTCGATACCGCCAAAACCCATGAGGGTGGCGGTCTCTACGTTTTCCTCAAAGCTGAAGCTTTGCCAGCCTCGGGTCGAAAAGGATAAATTCATGGTTTTTTCCTCTTTCAGTTCTCTTTTTCTTCGTAAACTATCTTATTGAGCGCGTTTATATACGCGTTGATGCTGGCGCCGAGAATGTCGGTGGAGATTCCCCTGCCCGAATAGAGCTTACCCGAGCTGCGGAGCTTTACTACCGACTCGCCCATGGCTTCCCTGCCCTCGGTGACCGCCTGGATCTGGAAATCGTCAAGCTCGAAGTGGCGTCCCACGATCTGCTCAATAGCAAGGAACGCCGCGTCGACAGGGCCGTCGCCTATGCTGATGCCCTCGGTCATCTTTCCGTCCTCCGCCATTTTTACGTTGGCGGTGGCAGAGATGATGTTGCCCGTGTTTATTACGTAGCTGTCAAGCTTATATGTGGGTGGAACCTGCAGAGCGGCAGAAGCAACGATAGCGTCAAGCTCCTTTTCGCTTACCGTCTTTTTCTTCGCGGCGATCTTCCGGAACTCCTCAAAGACCTTTACGTTATCCTCGTCGGAAAGCTCGTAGCCCATGAGAGCAACGGCTTTTGCAACGGCGGTCAGGTCGTCGTGCTCGCTCAGATAAGACTCGCCCTCGCTCTGAACTCCGCTGTCAAAAGGCGAATTCTTTGAGCGGTTGGTGCGGCACATCCAGTCGATCTGATCGGTGATACGCTTTATCTGCGTTGCGTTGACTGTAGTGACGGTATCAAGCACGTCCGCCTTTGCGGAAAGTATTTTTACGATATTTGCAAGGCTTACGGTGTTGTCGCCGTAGGCAGCCGTTTTTATCTCAACGGCACCGCCGCGAATGGAAGCCACTGCACAGCCGTCCGCCATCGAAAGAATATCCGAGCAGCAAACGCCCAGTCTTACACCCGAAAGCTCGGGGATATTTGCGGTAATATTCTCAATGAAATCCTCAAATTCCGAAGGGAGAGACGTTCCCGCCGTGTCGCAGACGGTGACTGTCGTAGCACCCGCCGCAATCGCTGTCTTTATCGCCTCGGATAGAAACTGCGTATCGCTTCTGGTTGCGTCCTCGGCGATAAATTCAACGTCGGCGCAAAGTGCTTTGCACTTCGAAACAAGCGTTCCGATAAGCTCTATCATTGCCGCAGGCTTTTTGCCTGCCAGATATTCCATCTGCACCGCGCTGACGGGAAGCTGGACCTGGAGACGGGGGTGATTTGCCTCGCCCATAGCCGCCCAAACGGCGTCAATATTGCTCTCATCCATGCCGACGGGAACTGCCACTGCGCTTTCCTTTACCGCGGAGCAGACCGATTTTATGAGAAGACTGTCTACCTTTATATTTTCTACGGGATTCAGCTCGATCACGTCAACGCGAAGGCGGTCAAGAAGCTTTGCAAGCTCGATCTTCTCGCGGAAGCTCAGCTGATAGCCTGCACTTTTGCCCGACTGCTTGATCGTTACGTCCGTAATTGATATCTGTTTCATTTTTTCCACCTTGCCAAAAAGGCGTTCCTTTCTTTTCCGTATAAAACAAAAATCCCCAAGGTCACAGACCCCAGGGACGAAAATCTTCTTTCGCGGTACCACCCTGTTAAAACTCTGCCTTGCGACAGAGAATCACTCTTGAGCTCTCGGTTTCAAAAATCACCTTCAAGCTCTCAGCCGATAACGGGGCGACCGTGACACCTTACTCTTTGTTCGGGTGTCAAGCTCGGAAACGAGACTTCGCAGACCTTGATGCATCGGCTCACACCAACCGCCGACTCTCTGTAGCTCACGGGAAAGCGAATAATTTCTTCAACGCTTTTCAAAAATATGCAAGTATTTTACCACCATTTTCCCCTTTTGTCAAGAGGTTTTGGCAAAAAAAGTCTGACGAGGGTACGGGATCTCATATTTTGGGAAAATTTTTATTTTGTATTTACACCCGCACGAAAATGTGTTATAATATATTATCTATATTCACAAGGACGCGAAAAATGCTTATTTTCAAGAAAATCACCTTTTCCGCCGCGGAAACGGAATCTGTCGGCTCGGAATTGGCAAAAATTATAACGGAAGACAAGAGTGCGCCTCGCTTCGTAGCTCTTTATGGAGACCTGGGCGTGGGCAAGACCGCATTCGTGCGCGGATTTACGAGGGAAATAGCCCCGCAGTCCGCAGTCCGCTCGCCCACCTTTGCTCTTGTCAACGAGTACAAGGCAAAGCCCCTGTCCGTCTTCCATTTTGACCTTTACAGAATAACCGGCGAGGACGATCTTTACTCCATCGGCTTCTACGATTACGCCGACCGCCCGGGTATCTGCATAACCGAGTGGACGGAAAACATCGAATACGCCCTGCCCGACTCTTACTATCGGGTAGAGATCAGAAAAAACGATCTTGACACCCCCGACAGTCGGGAGATCGTGGTCGAGCTTGCAGGAGGTGCGGAAAAATGATAATTTTGGCGCTTGACAGCACGGCAGTCGTTGCGTCGGTCGCCCTGTGCGACGGAGAAAAGCTTCTCTCCTGCTACACGGTAAACGCAGGCAACACCCACAGCGAGACCCTGCTTCCAATGGTAGAGTCGATGCTCAAAGCAACGAATCTGACCGTCAATGACGTAGATATTTTCGCCCTCTCCGAGGGTCCCGGCTCCTTTACGGGTGTCCGCATCGGCGCGGCGACGGTAAAAGGTCTGGCATTCGGAAATAACAAGCCCTGCGTGGGCGTCTCAACACTTGAAGCGCTGGCATACAATCTCTGTGGATTTGAGGGGATTCTCTGCCCTTGCATGAACGCCCGGCGAAATCAAGTCTACAACGCCCTTTTCCGCTGTGACGGAAAAGGCAACATCGAGCGTCTCTGCTCCGACCGCGCTGTCGGTGTCCAGGAGCTGGAGGAAGAACTTAAAAGCTACAACGAGCCTGTCCGCATCTGCGGAGACGGAGCGTTTTTGCTGACGGGCGAGTACGCGTACGTACCCGAGCCCCTTATACATCAGAACGGCTATTCGGTAGCCACGTGCGCTCTCAAAGCGTTTGGCGAGGGCAAGTACACAAGCGACGACAAGATTGCTCCCACCTACCTCCGTCCCTCCCAGGCCGAGCGGACGAGAGCGGAAAAGGAAAACGGAAATTAACAAACGGTATAAAGGAGAAAACTAAAATGAAGAAGATTGTTATCGGCTGTGACCACGCAGGATTTCAGCTCAAGAACCAGGTGATCGCTTCCCTCAAGGAGGCGGGCTACGACGTCCTTGACGTAGGAACCTATTCAGAAGAGAGCTGCTCTTACCCCGCTATTGCTCACGAGCTTTGCACAAAGATCCAGAGCGGCGAGCGCGAGCTTGGTATTCTTATTTGCGGCACGGGCATCGGTATGTCTCTTTGTGCAAACAAGCACAAGGGAATCCGCGCGGCATGCTGCTCCGACGTGTTCAGCGCAAGGCTGACCAGAAATCACAACGACGCAAACGTACTTTGCTTTGGTGCGAGAGTCGTTGGCTACGGCGTGGCGATGGACCTTGTAAACGCTTTCCTTGAGGCAGAATTTGAGGGTGGCAGACACGCGGCCCGCGTTGACCTTATCACAGCTACCGAAGAAGGCAATTTCGACGCTCTGAAATAATGGCTGATATAAACAAGTTCTTCTCTACCCTGGGCGATCTGTTTCATACCGCAGGCGGCAATAAAAGAGACAGCTATTTCGTTTCTGCCATAATCGCCGCGGGCGGCAGCTCCACACGTCTTGGGGGAGATACAACAAAGCAAATGATGACCGTCGGCGGTCTGCCCGTTATCGTACACACCCTGCTTGCCTTTGAAAACTGTCCTAGGATCTGTGAGATCGTGGTGGTGGCAAAGGAGGACGAGGTGGACAGATATGAAGACTTTGCCAAGAAGCACGGAATCACCAAGTTTAAGGTGGCGGTCAAAGGCGGTGAGAGCCGTCAGGAGTCTGTTTTGAACGGATTCAATGCAACCAATGAAAAAGCGGATTTCGTGGCGATCCACGACGGTGCAAGGTGTCTTATAACCCCCGAGGAGATAGACCGTGTGCTTCTCGCCGCTTACAAATACGGAGCGGCAACAGCTTGCGTTTCCGCATTTGACACGGTGAAGCTTGCAAACTCAAAGGGCTTTATCGAGGAGACGGTCGACCGCTCAAAGGTGCGTTTGGCACAAACGCCCCAGGTGTTCCGCCGCACACTCTATTGCGCCGCCGCTTACACCGCCCGTGAGGAGGGCTTTGAAGCCACCGACGACTGTATGCTCTGCGAGCGGATAAATCAGAAAATAAAGCTGGTCGAATGCTCACGGGAAAATCTCAAGATAACCACCGCACAGGATATCAAGACCGCTGAGCGGATCCTGGCGCAGCGAAAGGGAGTGACGGGCGAATGTTCAGAATAGGCCACGGATACGACGTCCACCGTCTCGTAGAAGGACGCCCGCTCATCATCGGCGGGGTCAACATTCCCCATGACGTTGGACTTCTGGGTCACAGCGATGCGGACGTGCTCGTCCACGCAATAATGGACGCAATGCTCGGCGCACTTGCACTTGGTGACATCGGAAAGCATTTCCCCGACACCGACGATCGTTACAAAGGCGCTGACAGCATCGAGCTTTTGCGACAAGTGGCAAAGATCGCGGACGGACACGGCTATGCCGTTTCAAACATTGATTCCACCATCATTGCCCAAGCTCCCAAGCTTGCGCCTTATATTGAACAAATGAGAAAAAATATCGCCGATGCTATCGGCGTTGGCACGGATCGTGTCAGCGTCAAGGCGACCACCGAGGAAAAGCTGGGCTTTACGGGCGAGAAAAAAGGCATCGCCGCTCACGCGGTGTGTCTGCTGATAAAAGGCTCCCTTGTGTAAAGGAGCTGTCAGCAAAGCTGACTGAGGGATTGTTTTTGAGTAATTCTTGCTTTTTACAATCCATCCGTCACTACGCTTCACTTCGTGCCACATCCCTTTACACATAAGGGAGAAAAAAACGAAACCGCCCCAAAAAGAGCGGTCTCGGTCCTGCGTTTTCTGCGGAGTGCGTATAACCTCACTTCCCTGATTTTCTGCGGCCTCTCTCCGCAAAAAGACGCTTATTTTCCGCGGGGAAATCACCCCTAACCATATTTTATGCCGAGGACTGTCGATTTGACCCGACTCGGCCATGCAAAGAAAGGAGACAAAAATGATCTACGTTTCTCCATCGATTCTCGCCGCCGACTTTTCGCGCCTTGGCGAGGAGGTCACAAAAATTGAAGCCTGCGGTGCAAATTATCTGCACCTTGATGTCATGGACGGTGCTTTCGTGCCCAACATCAGCTTCGGTCCTGCTGTTATCGCGTCTGTGAGAAAGCTGAGCAAGCTGCTTTTCGACGTTCATCTCATGATCGAGAAGCCCGAGCGCTACATTGACGACTACATAAAGGCGGGCGCAGACATCATCTGCTTCCACTACGAGGCCACCGAAAAGGCAGACGAGATAATCGAATACGTTCACGACCACGACGTAAAGGTAGCTATGGCAATTTCCCCCAAGACTCCTGCCGAGGTACTTCTGCCCTACCTTGACCGACTTGACATGGTGCTGGTCATGACGGTAGAGCCGGGATTCGGCGGTCAGAAGATGATCCCCGAGACCCTTGACAAGTGCCGTCTGCTCCGCCGCGAGATAACGGCCAGAGGTCTTGCAACAAACGTGGAAGTTGACGGCGGTATCACTGCCGAAAACGTATGGCTGGCTTCCGCAAACGGCGCAAACGTCATAGTTGCCGGCTCTGCCATCTTCCGTTCACCCAAGCCCCGCGCGGTCATTGCAAAAATGCGCACGGAGTGTGATCTTCACCCCTTTGCAGGCTGAATCAGGCTGTAACGGACAAGCAAATCTCTGATCTTTTCCGTCACGTCGCGGTCCGGTTCACACATGGGCAGGCGAAACTCGCCTCTGCAAAGCCCCATCATATGCAGAGCAGTCTTGACGGCTATTGGATTTACGGTGCAGAAAAGCCCGCGCATCAGCGGCAGGTACTTCATGTGAAGCTCCACCGCCAGTCTGTAATCCCCCGAAAGTGCGGCACGGCAAAGGGTGTACATTTCACCGGGAATGAGATTTCCCGCTACCGAGATGACGCCCTTGCCGCCAAGGAAAATTATAGGAAGCGCCATATCGTCGTTGCCCGAATACACGGGCAGATGATCACCGCACCGACGGATAATATCCCCGATCTTTACTATATCGGGGCTTGCTTCCTTAACTCCCGCAATATTCTCTACCGCGGACAGCTTTTCGTATGTATCCGCAGAGATGTCGACGCAAGTGCGAGTGGGCACGTTGTAGATGATAACCGGCAGGTCGGTGGATGCCGCCACCGCCTCGTAATGGTAGACCAGGCCCTTTTGAGTGGCTTTGTTGTAGTAGGGCGTAACAACAAGCACACCGTCCGCGCCCGCCTCGGTTGCGTTTCTCGTTCTCTTGCAAGCCGTGGCGGTGTCGTTTGAACCCGTACCCGCAATAAGCGGAATTTTGTTCCCTACCACCGACCGGGCAAATCGGATCACCTCAGCCTGCTCCTCGCTTGACAGGGTAGAAGCCTCTCCCGTGGTGCCGCAGACGACTATTCCGTCCGCGCCCGATTCGATCTGCCGCAAAAGCAATCTTTCAAAGGAATAATAGTCCACCGCACCGCCGGAAAAGGGTGTGACCACAGCGGTAGCACTGCCGCAAAATACTGTTTTTTTCATTATGAAAGCCTCCCGAAAATTATACTCATTTCAGTTTATGAAGCTATGAGCCGTAAGTTTCGGAAAAGATAAAAATTCAAAAGAAAAGGACGCCCCTGTGGGCGGTTTTATTATGTCTCTTATCGTAAACGAAAAAAAGTCAACGGAGCTGAAGACCTCCGATTTTTATTATGATCTTCCGCAGGAGCTGATCGCTCAGCACCCCGCTGAAAAGCGGGACAACTCCTCTCTCATGGTCATTCACAGAGAGACAGGTGAGATCGAGCACAAAAAATTCTACAATATAATTGACTACCTGAATCCCGGGGACGTGCTGGTGGTAAACGACTCAAAGGTCATTCCCGCACGACTCTACGGTCACACCGAGGGCAGAGAGGACGCCACCATCGAGCTTCTGCTCCTGAAATCCTGCGGGCTTGACACCTGGGAGACCTTGGTAAAGCCCGGCAAGCGTGCAAAAATAGGCAGTCGGCTGGTCTTCGGCGGCGGAATTCTGCGTGGCGAGATCGTGGATATAGTTGAGGAAGGAAACCGACTTATCCGATTTGAATACGACCGCGAAAAATACGAAAACATCTATAATATATTGAGCGAGATAGGACTGATGCCCTTACCTCCCTACATAACCGAACAGCTTCGCGACCGCGACCGCTATCAGACGGTCTACGCAAAGACCGAGGGCTCGGCGGCAGCCCCCACGGCGGGACTTCACTTCACCCCGGAGCTTCTTGACGCCATTCGCGCAAAGGGCATAGCGGTAGTTCCCGTCATGCTCCATGTGGGGCTTGGCACCTTCCGTCCCGTAAAAGCGGACAGGATCGACGAGCATATAATGCACTCGGAGCACATTCTGGTCTCCGAGGAAAGCGCAAGGATCATAAACGAGCGACGGGAGGCAGGCGGCAGAGTTATTGCCGTGGGTACAACATCTTGCCGTACACTTGAAAGCGTCGCCACAGACGACGGCAAAATCCGGGCAATGGAAAGTGACACGGGGATTTTTATCTATCCCGGCTACAAATTCAAGGCGGTGGACGCACTTATCACCAATTTTCACCTGCCCGAAAGCACCCTGCTGATGCTGGTTTCAGCGCTCTACAGCCGAGAGGATATCATGGAGGCTTACCGCGTGGCGGTAGATAAAAAATACCGTTTCTTCTCCTTCGGTGATGCGATGTTAATCGAATAAAAAACTACACTGTAGGGGCGACCGCGAACTTGTTCGTTTGTGGTCGCCCGCGGGCGTTCGATGAACGCCCCTACAAGAAAAATCTTATATCGCATACATATCGTAGATGCGTTGTTTATCGAATAAATAGGAATAATTATCAAAAAAGTGCCGATTTTCGGCACTTTTTTTCATTTTAGGGGTTGACAAATGGCAAAAGCATGAGTATAATATAAGTGTCTCATTTGATACACTTTTCAAGGAGTGCAGAAATGAAAGAAAAAATCGAAATGCTTTCCCGTTTACCGCTGTTTGAGGGAGTCGAGGAAGACAAGATCGCGCAGATGCTCCGTTTCGGTACCGTCGAGAGGGATTTCCGTCGGGACGAGGTAATAGAATCCTGCGAAAATGGGGAAAATCGTCTCTGCGTTATTCTTTCGGGCAGTGCAGTGGTCTACTCTTCCGACAGCGGACGGCAGGTGGTGCTCCGCACTCTCGGGAGAGGAAATATGTTCGGCGTGGCAAGTCTGTTCGGCGGAAGCGAGGACTACATCAGCCGTGTAAAGGCAAAGGTGTCCTGCTCCGTCCTGTTTATCAGTGAAACGGCATTGGGACAACTGTTTGAATCAAACAGTCGCGCCATGTACAACTACATCGGCTTTCTCACGGGCAGGATCCGCTTCCTCACGGGTCGAATCGCCTGCTTTACGGCGGGAAGCGCCGAGCGGAGATTGGCTCTTTACATCTCCTCTCTTTGCTCAGAGGCAAACTCAAACGAGATCGTCCTGGACGTCCCCGCAGTTACCCTCTCGGACATTCTCAACGTGGGTCGAGCCTCCCTTTACCGTGCATTTGAGAAGCTGGAGACCGACGGTCTCATTAAGAAAAACGGCAAAACACTTACGATCTGTGACCGTGAGCTTTTGAATACAAAATACAATTAAAGGAAGAAAACATCATGAAAAGACTTTTACTGAGTACACTTGCACTTTTACTCATTCTCACCCTCGTGGCCTGCGGCGGAGGGGCAAAGGATAACGAAACAAATCTCCCCGACACCACCGAAAATGTGCCTGCGGACACGCAGACCCCCGACACCAACAAGGTCGACGACCCTGTCAAGAGCGATCTTGAGATCAACGTGACCGTTATCGCGGGCACGACAGGCATGGGCTTTGCCAAGATCATGGACGATAACGCAAAGGGCACCTCTGCCCTCAAGTACAATTTTGACATCGTTTCGGACGCAAGCCTTGCTTCGGGCGCCATCATCAGCGGAACGGCTGACATGGCGGCAGTCCCCACAAACCTGGCGGCGGTCCTTTACAACAAGACGAACGGCGGCATTCAGGTAGTTGCGGTCAACACCCTCGGCGTGCTCTATCTGCTCACCACCGCTGACATAACGAACCCCTCTGAAATCGTCGGTAAGACCATCTACTGCTGCAACCAGGGCGCAAACCCTGAGTTCATTTCAAGATACCTGCTTGAAGCAAACGGGCTGGTGGTAGGTCAGGACGTTTTCCTTGACTTCACCTACAACTCCCCCGACGAGCTTGCAACCGCTATCGCAACGGGCATCGTTGAATTTGCAGTCCTTCCCGAGCCTAAGGTTACGGCGGTCATGTCTCAGAACGAGAACGTCCGCATCCTCGTGGCACTGGAGGACATCTGGTCTCAGGTGAGCGGCGGCAAATCTCTGGTTCAGGGCTGTCTCGTAGCGAGAAAGGAATTTATCGAAGCTCACAAGGCTGAGCTTGACGCGTTCCTTGCAGACTATGCGGCATCCATCGAATACGTAAACACCAACCCCAAGGAGGCTTCCGAGATAATCGCGGCAAACGGCATTATCCCTAAGGCTCCTCTTGCCGAGAAGGCTATTCCCCGCTGCAACATCGCATACGTTGACGGTGCCGAGATGCAGGCGGCAATGGACGCTTTCTTCAAAGTGCTCTTTGACGCAAATCCCGCGTCGGTGGGCAGCAAGCTTCCCGATGCAGGACTTTACTACATCGCACAGTAATGGTTGAAAAAACAAAAAAGATCTACACAAAAATTCTGACGACCTTGGCGGTGGCGGCATTTTGGATACTTATATGGTATCTTGCCGCCGCCCGCGTGGGGCTTGAGCTGCTGCTCCCTTCACCTGCCCACGTTTGCCGCCGATTTTTCGAGCTTCTGGGCGAGAGCGTTTTCTGGCGCACCATGGGAAGCTCGCTTGTCAGAGTAACCTTTGGTATTTTGCAAGCGGTGGCGGCAGGAATAATTCTGGGCGTTTTCACGGCAAAATCAAAGGTGGCGTCAGCCCTTTTCGGTCCGCCTATGACGGTAATAAAATCGACCCCCGTGGCGTCATTTGCCATTCTCGCCGCCCTTTGGCTGGGCAGAGAGAGGCTTCCTGTATTCGTCACGTTGCTCATCGTTCTGCCTATCGTTTGGTCGAACGTTGAAACGGGCGTGAAGCAGGTGGACAAAGGACTTCTTGAGATGGCAAAGGTCTATCGGGTAGGCGCGGCGAAAAAGATATTCGGAATCTACGTCCCCTCGGTGACGCCCTTTTTCGGTGCGGCGTTCAAGACCTCGATAGGTCTTGCATGGAAAGCGGGAATCTCGGCGGAGGTCATCGTGAACACCCCCAATTCCGTAGGACAAAAGCTCTTTGAATCAAAGGCTTATTTTGAAACGGTCGACCTGTTCGCTTGGACGGCGGCGGTGGTACTGCTCAACCTTATTCTTGACACGGTCATGGGTCTTGTTACCCGCAGAAACGACAAGGAGGAGGCAAGCGATGATAAAAATTGAAAATCTGAGCTTTTCCTACGGCAAAAAGGCTGTAATACAAGATTTGAGCTTGGAGCTTCCCCAAAAGGGCGTGTTTGCGCTAATGGGACCTTCGGGTTGCGGAAAAACCACGCTTTTGTATCTTATTTCGGGGCTTCTGAAGCCCGAGAACGGCAGGATTCAGGGAGACAGCGACAAGATAGCGTACTCCTTCCAGGAGCCGAGACTTCTGGAGCAGATGAGTGCGCTTGAAAACGTAAAATTCGTGCTTGGAGACAAGGACAAGGAGGAGATCGCGCTCTCGTATCTGACCGATTTGGGTCTCGGAGAGGAGATAAACGCGCTGCCCCGTCAGCTTTCGGGCGGAATGAAGCAGAGAGTCTCTCTTGCTCGCGCACTTGCCTTTGACGGTGATATTTCGCTCTTTGACGAGCCGTTTAACGGTCTCGATGAAGCCGTAAAAGAACACGCGGCGGCACTTATCCGCCAAAAAGGAGAAAATTCTTTGGTGATCCTCATCACCCACAGCTCCGACGATGCGGAACTGTGCGGTGCACAGATTTTGAATTTTGAAGAATTGAACAAGGCATAAAAAAGCACCCCTGTCGGGGTGCTTTTTTGTCACATCAACATATCAAGTTCTTTTGACAGCTTTCTTTTAAGCTCATTCAATTCCGTTTCCGAAGGACGGTTTTCCGCACCGTACATTTTTTCCGCAGGATACCACCAAACAGGGCCTTTTCCACCGTTCCCATAGCTCTCTATATCACCGCTCACCCGTGGAAACAGATGCCAATGAAGATGTGAATCGCCGTTTCCAAGCAATTCGCAATTCATTTTTTCTGCACCGAACGCATTGGCGACAGCCTCGGACACCACGGACATTTCCTCAAGAAACTTCATTTTCACAGGCTTGCTTAAATGATGAAGTTCACTCCTGTGCTCTTTACAGAGAAAAAGCGTATAACCTTTAAAATGCTGGTTGTCACCGATGACTACGTACCCGCTTTCAAGCTCTCTGACAAAATATGGGTTAGCCTGTTCTTTAATCATTTTTATTCTGTCACATATCAGGCACATTGTTCTCCTCCGAGTATGGTTTCATTCCGTCGTCTCGAATTGGCTATAATAAAGCTCATAGTAGAAACCGCCCAGGGCAAGGAGCCGGTCGTGAGTTCCCTGCTCTATGACGTTTCCGTCACGCATGACCAGGATCAGGTCGGCGGTGCGAATAGTTGAAAGGCGGTGGGCAACGACAAAGCTCGTCCTGCCCTGCATAAGACGGGCAAAGGCGTCCTGGACCTTCAGCTCGGTACGGGTATCTATCGACGAGGTCGCCTCGTCCAGAATGAGCATAGGCGGCAGGGCAAGCATTATTCTTGCTATGCAGAGAAGCTGTTTCTGTCCCTGGGACAAGCTTCCGCCGTCTTCACCGATTATGGTGTCGTATCCCTGCGGCAGTCGACGGATAAAGCTGTGAGCGTGCGCCTGCTTTGCGGCGGCGATGACCTCCTCGTCGGTGGCATCCGATTTGCCTATTTTGATATTATCGCGCACCGTTCCGCTTCGAAGCCAGGTCTCCTGGAGCACCATTCCGTAGTGAGAACGCAAAGAGTGTCGGGTAATATTGCGAATATCCCTGCCTTCAAGCTCGATGGAGCCGTCGCACACATCGTAAAACCGCATGAGCAGGTTGATAAGCGTTGTTTTTCCGCAACCCGTAGGACCAACGATAGCCACGCGCTGACCCGGCTTTACGGAAAGGCTCAGATCTTCTATGAGCTTCTGCTCGGGAACGTAAGAAAATCTCACGTTTTTCAGATTTACGTTACCCTGCACCGCATCAAGCTCCTGTGCGTCGGGCGCGTCGGGGATCTGAGGCTCCGCCTCCATGAGGTCGAAAACTCTCGCCGCACAGGCGACAGAGTTCTGGAACTCTGTGATAACGCCCGAAATCTCGTTAAAGGGCTTGGTATACTGATTTGCGTAGGACAAAAAGCAGGAAAGGATACCGACGGTAAATCCCTCACCGCCTTGCAGAACGAGCAAGGAGCCTGCCATCGCCACACCCGCGTAAATGAGGTTATTTACAAAGCGCGTGCCGGGATTGGTCAGAGACGAGAAGAATATTGCCTTCAGGGAAACGCGACCGAGACGGCCGTTGATCTCGTCAAATTTCGTCTGTGCCTCATCCTCGTGGGAGAATGCTCGGACTATCTTCTGATTACCTACGTATTCGTCAATAAAGGTGGTCTGCTCTCCCCTGCACTCGGACTGGCGCAGGAACATTGAGTAGGTGCTCTTTGAAATAAATGACGCGATGAGAAGCGAAAGGGGGGTAAAGACGATGACCACAAGCGCCACCTTCCAGTTGATGGCAAGCATGAGCACAAGCGTGGCAAGAATGGTCACGATGCCCGTGAAAAGCTGGGTGAAGCCCATTAGAAGACCGTCCGCAAACTGGTCCACGTCGTTTATTATATTGCTGATTATCTTTCCCGAGTGGTGGCTGTCAAGGTAGCTTAACGGCAGAACCTGCAGGTGTCTGAACGCCTCGTCGCGGATATCTTTTGTGACAAAATAGGTTATCTTATTGTTGATAGCGTTCATCAGCCAGGTGAGAACACCGCAAATGACCGCCGCCGCACCTGCATGGAGAAGCAGCCGTCCGATTCCCGCCATGTCTACGTTGCTCGCACCCACAGCCAAGTCGATAGCGTCGCCGATAAGGATCGGAATATAAAGGGTCAAAAGCACGGTCGCGGCGGCAAAAAGGATAGAAAGTCCCATTAAAAAGCGGTATTTGCCAACGCAACCAAGTATCTTTTTTAAGGTTCCCTTCTTTTTCATTTTGCCTCACCTCCCGTCTGAGAATCGTAGATCTCGCGGTAGACCTCACACTCTTTCATGAGCGCATCGTGCGTTCCTATTCCCACGGCCTCGCCGTCGTCTAAGACGATGATCTTGTCAGCGTGGCAGATAGAGGAAACTCTTTGCGAAACCACGAAAACGGTGGGGTTGAAATCAAGTCCCGCCAAAGCACGGCGGAGCTTTGCGTCGGTTGCATAGTCAAGCGCCGAGGAGCTGTCGTCAAGAATGAGAATTTCGGGGCGGCGCACAAGGGCGCGGGCAACGTTAAGTCTCTGCTTCTGACCGCCCGAGAGGTTTCTACCCCCCTGCTCTATTTCAAAATCAAGACCGCCTTTTTTCTCTACCACCTCAAGGGCCTGAGCCTGCTCAAGTGCGCGTGTCAGCGTTTCGTCATCGGCCTCGGGATTACCCCATTTCAGGTTATCGCGGACGGTTCCGAGAAACAGCACCGATTTCTGCAGTGCAAAGCCTATCTTCTCTCTCAAAGTATCGGCGGGATAGTCCCGCACGTCGATTCCGTCCACGGTGACTTTTCCTTCGGTAGCATCGTAAAAACGGGGGATAAGGTTCACAAGGGTAGTCTTACCCGAACCCGTACCGCCGATAATTCCGACGGTCTCGCCGTGTCGAACGCTGAAATTCAAGCCCGACAGAGAGTCGGATGCGCTCGAGCCGTATTTAAAGGACACGTTCTCAAAGGTCAGCGCAAAATCGTTTTCGGGCACAGCGGTAAGCTCTGCGGGAAAGGTCTGGGAGGACTCGGTCTCCATGACCGAATTTATTCTGTTACCGCAGGCAATAAACTTGGTTATGCTTACGATAAGGTTTGCCATCTTGATAAGCTCGACTAGGATCTGGGACATATAGTTGTAAAGCGCAAGAAGCTCGCCGCGGGAAATATTGCCGCTGTCGACCCGCAGGGCGCCGCGGTGGATAAGCCACACGGTTGCCAGGTTGATGAGTATGAGGGTGGCGGGATTCATGATAGCCGAGATCCTGCCCGTAAATCGCTGGATCTTGTTCAGCTCAAGGTCTTCCTCCTCGAAGCGCTCGACCTCCTCGTCCTCCTTGCAGAACGCGCGGACAACGCGGACGCCACTCAGGTTTTCTCGGACTGACAGAAGAACTTTGCCCAGCTTCTTTTGCACCTTTTTGTAAAGGGGTATGCAGGAAAGGATCACCGAGAACACTACCGCCGCCAAAACGGGAATGGCAACGGCAAAGATAAGAGCGGATTTTACGTCGATGGTAAATGCCATTATCATAGCGCCAAAAACCACGAAGGGCGAACGCAAAAGCAGACGCAAGGACA
Organism: Eubacteriales bacterium; assembly: GCA_045596925.1. Taxonomy (GTDB): domain Bacteria; phylum Bacillota; class Clostridia; order Oscillospirales; family CAG-272; genus SIG710. The sequence continues at coordinate 12,254 of JAZODH010000029.1, read as the reverse complement.
GGTTTATACCCGTCTGGATCTGATTCATGTCGCTTGTCATCAGCGTTATAAGCTGAGACTGGGTCAGATTATCAAGATCCTGCCAGGAAAGGGTCTGAATGTGGCGGTGGAGTCGGCTGCGAAGCTCTGTGGTAAAGCCCACGGCGGCCTTTGCGGCAAAATACTGGGCGGTCACGGAAAAGAAAAGACCGATAATGCCCAGCGTGCCCAAAACCAGCGCCATTTTTACAATATAGCTTTCGTTGCTGTTCGCTATCCCCACGTCAACCATCCGGGCAATGACCAAGGGCACCAGCAGCTCAAATGTTGCTTCAAGAAGCTTGAAGAGCGGTCCCAAAATGCTCTCAAGCGTATATTTTTTTATAAACCTTAAAAGTTTAAACATTTTTCCTCCGTGCGAACTTCAAATCGATACCTTCAAATGAATATTTTACCACATTTTTCTTATTTTGTCACTATCTTTTTAAATTATTTTAAAGTTATTTGTTAAAGTCTTGAAAGAAAGGTAAAAATCATGTATAATCAAAGCAGAAAAGTACAGGAGGCGGAAAAATGAGAAAATACATAGCACTTTTGCTCTTTTTAACGGTTATTTTTACATATTCTGCCCCCTTGGCATCGGCTCTCGGCGCGGAGGACTGCTACGTAGCGGATGCCCGATATTACGATTCCGCGCCCTCGCAATACGCGTCAAGCCTCACCCACGAGGAGGAAGAAGCACTTCTTGGCACGGTAACGGCAAAATACGAATCAAACGGCAATCCGGGAGCGATCTCAAACGGAAACGACGCGGGCGGTGTTTCCTTCGGTGCATATCAGTTTGCAAGCCGTGCGGGCGTGCCTCTGACCTTTGCAAATTGGTGTATCGGCACGGGCAAGTCGCCCGACACAGGAAATCGATTGATTTCCGCATACAACGCCGATAACGGCTACGGCGAGACCTTTAAAGCCGAATGGAGAACGCTTGCCACCGAAGATCCAAGCGGATTTCTTGCCATTCAGCACGCATTTGTCAAGGCTACTTATTACGACGCTATCGTATCTCGCGTGGAGAAAAACGTAACGGGATTTGATATTGATACATACGGGATCGCGCTGAAAAACGTTTTCTGGTCGCGGTCGGTACAGCACGGCGTGGGCGGTGCTTACAACGTCATAAGTCGCGCCTTTGCCGCTCTCGGAGGCTTCAATTTCCAGTCCGAAGAAGTTCTGATACGCGCGATCTACAACGAGAGCGGTGCTCTGTCCGAGACGGGCACAAATCTGATAAGCGGCTCTGCCGCCCAAAGCCTTGGCATCGACGGTCTTTACATGAAATATTACAGTGCAAATCCATCGTCCGTTCAGGTCTCGGTATACCGCCGTCTGCACGTAAACGAGCTGACCGATATTCTCAATATGCTCCGCACTTACGGTGGATACGTGAGCGCCGATTCATCCGCATTTGAGGCGGCGGACGCGAGAGTTCACTCAGCGGGCGAGGGTTGGGCGAAAATCTGCGGATTTATTTACAATTATGCGGGCGCAAAGATCTCGGAATACGGGATTTTGGCAGGCAGAAGCACAGAAAATCTTGAAAGATTTCCCCTTGGCGGCAACGTAAATTCCACCGTTGTATCGATTGTGGGGGAAGCGGACGGGCTTATTAAAAACAGAGCCTACGTCGGAGGCGTTTACGCCGTGATCGACGGCGAATACCGCGAGTCCGAGACGGTGAATTTCGTAACAGGCGAGGTGCTTTATCACACGGTCACGTTCCTCGGTTACGATGGGCAGGTGTTGAGCGTGATTGACGTTCAGAACGGCGACAGCGCCGTCTACACGGGCGCACTGCCCACAAAGCCCGCAGACAACTACCTTGTATACAACTTTTCGGGCTGGAGCGGTGACATGTCCTGCGTGACGCAGGACATGACCGTGGTCCCCCTTTTCACCACGGCTCAAAGGCTTTACACCGTGACCTTTTGTGACTACGACGATACGGTTTTGGGCACGTCAAAGGTCCCCTACGGCGCGCCTGCCGTGTACAGCGGTAACGTGACCCCCTCCCGTCCCGGCAACGGGCTTTACAGAAAGGTTTTTGCCGGCTGGGACAAGGATTTGTCCTCTGTCACAGCCGACACGGTATGCAGACCGATTTTTGATAACGTAAGTTATCTTTGGGACGGCGGGATCGCAAAAGAATTTTCGGGAGGTGACGGAAGCCGGGAGACCCCGTATCTTATAGACACCGCGCAGGAGCTTGCTCTTTTCGCCTCACTTGTGAACAACGGAAAAACGGGCATCTGCGCTCGGCTGACGGAAAATATCGTTTTAAACCACCCCGATCTCTTCAAAAATGAAGAAGCCCTTAAATCGGTACTCGTCTTCACCCCCATCGGCTCGTCGGAAAAGCCCTTTGCAGGAGAGTTCGACGGCAACGGATACAAGATAGTGGGTTTGGTCGTAAACTCGGCCGATTCGGGACTTTTCGGCGTCGTTGACGACGGAAAAGTGAAAAATCTCATAATTGACAAGGTCCACACAAAGGGAACGACCAACGCAGGCGGTCTTGCGGGCGTGATAAAAGGCTCGTCGGTCATATCGAATATAGCCGTTTACGGCAACGTCATCTCCGAAGGCAACGGCGGTATGCTCTGCGGTATGGCAGAAAGCGGAGCAAAAATAGAGGATATATACTGCTCTGGCACGGTTGAGGCGGATGTGGCAGGCGGAATTGGCGGAAGCCTTATGAGAGTCGGTCTTGACCGCGTGTTCGCTCAATGTAACGTTTCGGGTAAAACCTCAGGCGGCGTGGGCGGACGTTGGCAGGCTCTGCTTTCCTTCTCCCTCTGCTTCTACGAGGAGCGCGGAGAACTGAGTGATATTATTGCAGTTTCCGTTCCCGCCGATTCCCTCTCCGACCCGTTGTCCTACCACGGACTGACCGAGCTTGATAATTGGGTCCTCACAAAAAAAGGCGCAGAGCTTGGCATCAGAGCATCAAACAAGTTCAATTACGACGTTTTCGGAGATTTTAACCTTGACGGCGTATGCAACGCCACAGATGCCGTTATACTGGCTCAATTCCTGGCAAACTGGGACGTTTCGGCATCAGACCACAACGAAGAATTCGACCTGAACGGAGACGGAAGAACAAACGCCACCGACGCGGTGGTGCTGGCGCAGCTGCTTGCGGGCTGGGATATTTCCCGTCCGTCACCGCAGAAAACGACTTGACTTTTACAAAAAAAGTAATATAATATTCAGTATCAATCAAAAGAGGTACACCACCATGTCAGAAATCAAAAGGGGCGGAATATCCGTTGAATCGGAGCACATATTCCCCATAATCAAAAAATGGCTTTATTCCGAGAAGGACATCTTCCTTCGCGAGATAGTCTCAAACGCTTCGGACGCGGTCACAAAGCTCCGCCGTCTGGAATCTCTCGGCGAGGTCCGCGACATCGGCTCGGATTTCAAGATCACAGTTACCGTTGACAAAACAGCGGGCACGCTCACCGTGTCCGACAACGGTATCGGCATGACCGAGGAGGAGCTGGAAAGATACATCTGCCAGATCGCGCTCTCCGGTGCACTTGAATTTATCAACAAGTACGAGGACGAAAGCACCTCTGCGCAAAACGGAATCATCGGTCATTTCGGTCTGGGCTTCTATTCTTCCTTTATGGTAAGCGACCGAGTTGAGGTCATCACAAGATCCTACACCGACGCGCCCGCAGTCCATTGGGTCAGCACCGAGGACGGTCAGTACGAGATCACGAACGGTGAGCGCGACGAGCGCGGAACCGACGTTATCATGCACATCTCGGAGAGCGAATCCGAGTACCTTGAAATTTCAAAGGTCCGCTCCATGCTTGACAAGTATTGCGCATTCATGCCCGTTGAGATCTATCTCGTTGACGCCGACACCCACGAGCAGGTGGCAGAGGGCGAGGAAAAAGAGGCTCCCAAGCCCGTAAACGACACCACACCTCTGTGGCAGAAGAATCCCTCCGACTGCACCCCCGAGGAGTACAACGAGTTTTACAAGAAGGTATTCGGTGACTACCGCGACCCCCTGTTCTATATTCACATCAACGCGGATTACCCCCTGAATTTCAAGGGGATACTGTTCTTCCCCAAGCTCAACAATCAGTTTGAGCCTCTTGAAGGTCAGGTGAAGCTTTTCTATAACCAGGTATTCGTTGCGGATAACATTAAAGAGGTCATTCCCGAGCATCTGCTGATGCTCCGCGGTGTCCTTGACTGCCCCGAGCTTCCCTTGAACGTTTCAAGAAGCTATCTGCAGAACAACACCTATATCACAAAGGTTTCGGCGCACATAAGCAAGAAAACTGCCGACAAGCTCAATTCTCTTTGCATAAACGAGCGTGAGAAATACGAGGGGCTTTGGGGTGACTTGAAAACCTTTGTTGAATATGCCTGCATGAGGGAGAAAAAGTTCTACGACCGCGTCAAGGCTTCCTTGCTCCTAAAAATGACCGACGGTACTTTTGAGACGGTGGACAGCTATCTTGAAAACGCAAAAGAAAAGCACGCGGGAACGGTCTACTACGCTACCGACACGGCACTCCAGTCTCAGTACATCTCTATGTTCGAGGCGCAAGGTATAAAGGTGGCTCTGCTTGACAAGATTATCGACACGCAGTTTGTGACCATGCTGGAGCAGTACACCCCCGACACAAAGTATATACGCATCGACGCCGACGTTGCATCGGCGCTTAAGGGGGAAGGCGAAACGGAGAAAAACGAGGAACTTGAGAAGCTGTTTAAGCGCGCAAGCGGAAACAACGATCTGAAGGTTGAGTTTGAGAATCTCCTCGACGCGTCGATCCCCGCGCTTATAACCGTTTCCGAGCAGTCGCGGCGCATGGAAGAGATGATGATAATGTACTCAATGGCAGGCGACACCCCCGAAATGGCGTTCCCTGTTGATACGTCGATAGTTCTCAACATGGCAAATCCCCTGACGAAAAAGATCGCCGAAACTCTCTCCTCAGACGGGGAAAAGGCCGAGAAGCTGGCACGGCAGGTGTTCTACCTGGCACTCATGTCCCAAAGACAGCTGACCGCTCACGAAATGAAGTCCTTCCTTGAAGGAAGCATAGAAATTCTCGAAAAGATTTGACGAAAGGATATTTTGGAAATGAAAAAGCAGTTTACGTTTACCCCCAAGGGAGTTTGTTCAAGACAGATCGACCTTGTGATCGAGGACGATATCATCGTTGACGCAAAGTTTACGGGCGGTTGCTCGGGCAACACCCAAGGCGTTGCAGCTCTCGTTATCGGCATGAATGTTGACGAGGCGATCCGCCGCATCAAGGGCATCAAGTGCGGAATGAAGGACACATCCTGTCCCGACCAGCTTTCACGCGCGCTGGAGTCCGCCAAGGAAGCTTGAGATCAATAATTTGCTAATAAAACAAAATCTGTAAAATCGACAAAAAAGGAAGTCTTTTGACTTCCTTTTTTCAGCACCTCGCCAAGGGCCTGAAATACACCGCTTTTTTTGATTCAAAAAACCGCATTTTTTCCGAAAAAGCTATTGACAAACGGCGTTATATGTTATATTATTTATCCTGTTTAGTGCTTTGCGCCACCTGAGCGGAGGCGTGTTTTGTTCATTTATTTTTTTAGGAGGCTTTATGAAAAAGTTTGTTTGTGCACTTTGCGGTTATGAGTATGACGTCAAGGCCGGCGATCCCGACAACGGCATCGAGCCAGAAACTGAATTCGACGAGATCCCCGCAGGCTGGGTTTGCCCTCTGTGCGGCGCGTCCAAGGAAGATTTCGACGAACTCGACGTAGCCGAGGACTAACCCTTGACCGAAGCTGATGACACAAGCAGATACCACAGGGACAATTCCCTCCCGGTATTTTACTTTCGCGGGATTGTGGAAGAAAGCCATAGACTTTTCAATGCCACATTCCCGTCTTGATCGGCTTTTCACAGACAGCTGTACCTCAGTAAAAATCCTTTGAAATTTTTTCTACTTTTTTTGAAAAAGCCCTTGACAAAAGAAGAAAAAGAGTGTATAATAGTCAACGTTGTCGGGAAGACAACAAAACAGAACGCGAGAGTGGCGGAACTGGCAGACGCGCACGTTTGAGGGGCGTGTGGATTTCACCGTACGGGTTCAAGTCCCGTTTCTCGCACCAAACAGTAGAAATCCGAACCCAAAGCCGATAGGCGAAGGGTTCGGATTTCTTTTTGTGTTCGGGGACTCGTGATGTCAATCTGCTGTTGTTGGCATCACGCCCGAGCACCACCCAAGTAAACATCCTTGATAGTTGATGCCAAACAAAAACATTTTGAAGAAAGGATATTTACAATGAAAAACGAAATTACTTATACCGAACATAACGGACTTTACTACCCCGATCTTGCGCTCCCCGAGCAGACGAATTACACTCTCGGCAAGTATGCTAACCTGCGCCTTGACTTTATGAAGAAGCATCGTCGCGGAACCTACACCACCCTGCTCACCGAAGGACGCTTAAATGAATATCTACACGACATTGATATTCAAGCTCACAAATTGCTCGATGACATAATTCCTCACCTCGCCCAAGAACGTGGCATAGACGAAGCTCTGAAGGCTCACAACGCACTCCAATGGGCTGCCGAGATGAACAACATCAAAGCAAGCGCCGAAGAGATCATCTTGCAGGAGGTGATCTATCAATGAAGTCGATCATCAATGAACTTTGGCACGGGAACATTATACCGCAGGAAGATAGCAGAACAAACTCCAAAGAGATGAAAGAACTTCTCGGCTATATGTCGCGTCACCACGAGGACTTGGAGAAAAGTTTCTCCGATGAGCAGAAAGAGATCTTCGAAAAATTCCACGATTGCTGGAGTGAGTATATGAGCCTTGGCGAAGCTGCCATCTTCGGGTATGCTTTCAAACTTGGTATGCAGTTTGCAATTGAAACATTAACTGAATAGCACATGGCGGCGAGACTTGTCCTCGCCTCCTTCTCTATACGCATTCACAAACCACCATTATATCAACTCAAAACATGAATAATCCGACACAAATCGGCAATTGTATCTTGAAAATTTTGTAGTAATATGGTATAATGTATTTTGTAAAAGTTTATTTTCAAGGAGATATGAAAAATGTCTGAGAGAATTGATATGCCTGATCGTTGGTATTCCACAAAAGAAATCTGTGCTTATCTTGGTATAAGTCGTGATACGATGCTTGTATGGATTGCCAAAAAGAATATGCCTGCTCACAAGGTTGGACGCAATTGGATGTTCAAAACAAGCGAGATTGACGAGTGGGTGAGAAAAGGACAGATGTCCGAATAAAAGAAAGGTTATTAACATGAAATCTAAATTTGTATTTTTGATATTTTTTATTGGATACATAATAATTATGTTTAGTAATGCTGCAGGATTCATTATAGTTGGAGATGAAATACTTTTGGGATTATCTTTATCAGCATTACTTATGTCATTAGGGGATTGTGTAACTGGTATCAAAATATCTATGTGTCAGTCTAATCAAATGGCGTATATTACAAAGTGTACATCTCTTTTTATTGAGGATAGATTTAAGAAAAAAGTTCCAGTGTCAAACACAGGAATTAATATTAGAAATGTGAAGAAGAATCTTGAGATTCAAAATCCTACATATCGTAAAGCTAAACATCCTAATGAGTATATTAACACTAAAAAGATCAAGGTGTGTAAATGGGTTGAATTAGTATTTTTCTTCTTATCGATACTTTCTTTTGTGGTAACTCCATTTTTAAGGATATCGCTTGATACTATAAAAGCATTAACCATATCGACAACTTTGCTTGCGTTTGGATTTATGTGTTTAAATTTGTTCCTTTCGGAAATTAATGAGGAACTAAACAAACGACATATTGATTTTATTAATAACACCCAAATACATATAAGTTCTGCCTATAATGATTTTTCGTACTGGCTAAATAATCAACTGAATTTTAGAGAGGATTTAAAAGCAGCACAAGAAGAAGCGGAGAGACACGGCACTTGGGGAATTGTAGGAATGGAACCCATTGATCAAGAAAACGATTTAGATAGCCACTAACAAAATTTTAAAGCTATAATAGCGAATAATTTTTTGATTGGCAAATAGATGGCATAGTGAGCTCCAATCTCTATTAAAACTGAAGAATTGGATTTGAAAGTAGTATGATGTTATGAAAGAAAAGAAATACATAATTGATAATGCCGAACTGATGGCAGAATGGAACTGGGAAAGAAATACCGGTTTTGATCCATCACAATTAACCCTTGGTAGCGGAAAGAATGTGTGGTGGAAATGTAGCAACGGACACGAGTGGCAAGCGACGGTAGACCGCAGAAGCAGCGGGAAAGGATGTCCTTATTGCTCTGGTCGCTATGCTGTCAAAGGTGAGAATGATTTACAAACAGTTAATCAGGATTTGGCGAAAGAGTGGAATTATGAAAGAAATAATGGATTAACACCTATGGATGTATTGCCAAATAGCAATAAAAAGGTATGGTGGAAGTGTAGCAAAGGGCACGAATGGCAAGCGCGTATAAATAGTAGAAATAGCGAGAATGGATGCCCATTTTGTACAGGGCGATTCACCATAAGCGGTGAAAATGATTTGCAAACTGTTAATCCGTCCTTAGCAAATGAATGGAATTATAAAAAGAACAATGGATTAACACCTAATAATGTATTACCTAATAGCAATAAAAAAGTTTGGTGGATTTGTGGTAAAGGACATGAATGGCAAGCGACGATATCTAATAGAAACAATGGAAACGGATGCCCATACTGCGCAGGACAATATATTATTAAAGGCGAAAATGATTTACAAACTGTTAATCCAGCTTTAGCAAATGAATGGAATTATGAAAAGAATAATGGTTTAACACCTGCTGATGTAACGCCGAATAGCAACAAAAAAGTTTGGTGGAAGTGCAGCAAAGGACACGAATGGCAAGCGACAATTAATAACAGAAACAGAGGAAACGGATGCCCTGTTTGTGACTCCGAGCGAAAAACATCTTTCCCCGAATATGTACTTGCTTACTATCTTGAAAAATACGATTTAGGAGTAGTGCATTCATATAAGGGAAAAGGGTACGAATTGGATATTTATATTCCGTCCAAAAGAATTGCTATTGAATACGATGGATATTATTGGCACAAAAGCAAAACAAAAAAAGATTTAGAAAAAAATCAAAAGTGTAAAAAAGACGGGATCAAGTTATATAGAATTAGAGAAGGATTGCCACCGCTTAAAGAGGGTTCAATAGATTATATAGTCCAAAAAGATCAAAAAAATCTGTCTAAAGTACTTGAGAAAATTTTGAGTGAAATAATTGGAGCGAATATCATTGTTGACCTTAAAAGTGATACTATTGCTATAGAAAATCTGCGTGAATTCACGGAAAAGGAAAGGTCTGTCTTGCTTTCTAATCCAGAGATAGCGCAAGAATGGAATTACGAAAGAAATGGCAGCTTAAAGCCAGAACATTTTGCGCCAAATAGCAATAAAAAAGTTTGGTGGAAATGTGGTAGTGGTCACGAATGGCAAGCAACAATAGTAAACAGAAACAAAGGGCGTAAATGTCCATATTGTTCTGGCAAAAAAGTCCTAAAAGGCTATAATGACTTACAAACAGTTAATCCAGCTTTAGCTAAAGAATGGAACCATGAAAAAAATAATGGATTAAGCTCCACAGAAGTAACACCAAGCAGTAATAAAAAGGTATGGTGGAGATGTAGCGAAGGACACGAGTGGGAAGCAACTATAAATAACAGAACCCATGGAAACGGATGTCCGTATTGCTCGGGACGATTCATCGTTAAAGGTAAAAATGACCTACAAACTGTTAATCCGGATTTGGCGAAAGAATGGAATTATGAAAAGAACAATGGATTAACTCCTGTTGATGTAACAGCAAACAGCAATAAAAAAGCATGGTGGAAATGTCGTAAAGAACATGAGTGGCAAGCAACGATAGCAAATAGAAATCATGGGAACGGTTGCCCATATTGCTCTGGTCGATATGCTATCAAAGATGAAAATAATATGCCAAAACCTAAGAAAGAGCAACAATAAAATATCGAAAAACGGAGGAAATATGAAGAAAAGCCAAGAATTGATAACCGGTATTATACCAACATCTTCTAAACCACTAATATTTTCAGTTCAAAAAACAGACTTCCTTTTTTCTTTTATGACGGATTCCTCATATAATTTCTTTGTAAATTCAGAAACAAGTGAAACTGTAAAAGTTCCTGTTAAAGAGGAGTTTATATATGGCAAAACACATGAGAATCATAATATCGCCATATATGCTGGTAATATGAATTTTGAGGTAAAAGGCAGTCAAGGTCTATATACTTCCGCTTATATTAAAGGAATATCAAATCTAAGTGATATCGATATATCAAAATTCGATGGAATAGTTTTCAAGGGAAAAAGTTTGAACGATTTGTTTTTTATCCATGGGATGAGTATTGATCATTCTAATAATAAAATCAAATATCATAATGATAGCATCACATATGATGTCATTGTCAACGAATTAAAAATTAAAATATCTATCCGTTCTTTGGTAACCGAGGAGTGCGGTGTTCACGGAACATCCCTTAATAACAATACAGTATCTCTAACACTAACTTTTGACAAACCACAAACATTAAAGGATTTCTTTAAGCATTACCATACAATTAAAGAAATGGTTAGCTTTTTGTCCTATCGTCAAAATGTTGGCTTCGATGAAATTTTCTTGTTAGATAAAGATATGGATAAAATTGCCCAAGTATTTGTTAGAGAAGAATTTGAAATAGAACCCAAAGACAGATTCTCTAACATTTGTTTCAATGAATTGGGAGATGTATTACCTAATCTCTTAAAACTTTTTTATATGGAAGACGAAAATGGAAATCCATTGTTCTCTGTTGAATTTTTACCCAAAAACAATAAAGAAATAAAATATATGAATAATCAGCGAATAAGAACTATATGTGCCGCTTTAGAATATGAAACGTATGAATTAAATGAACCCACATCAGAGAACGGGGACGTTCTTCAAAAATTGATTTCCGAAACAACAACACAAGTAAAAGAGTTTAGAAAGCAAAACACAGGATTAAGCAATGATACGTACAATCTTATCTTTGAAAATATAAAACATTGGACTTTCCCTATTAAAGAAAAATTGGGTGCTTTACTTGATAAGTATGAAGAAGAACTTTCTATTTTGACCCCTTCTAATGTTTCTATAGACAAAAAATCTATAAACAAATTTATACAATATCGCAATGTTATTACACACAGCAAATATCAAATACCTAATCAAGATGTTGCAATTACCGCACATTACATGTGTGGCTTAATATATTGTTCTTTGTTGAGCAGAATGGGGCTTCCAAAAGATCAACTAAAAAATTTGTGTCAATATAAGCTTTTAAAGTAGGGACTCAAACTGGTATTTACATTCGAGGTCGCACGTAAAGTGCGACCTCGTTTTCCTTTCTCAAATTTTTATGAAACCTATTGACAAACTTTCTCCTGTATGCTATAATTACTACACGGTACAATTGTACCTCGAATAAAACGGAGGCATTTATGAATAAGTGGAGTCCGGAAAGAGCGGAGGCGATCCGCCAATTTGTAGACGAATATTTTATGGAAAACCGAAAGTCACCGACGGTACGCGACATCGCGGCGGGCACGGGTATCTCCAAGACTTCGGTGCAGAGATACCTCACCGATATGAAAGAACACGGCGAGATCGAGTACAACGGTCGCCGCAGTATCGGAACAAATCTCTCGCGCAATATGTTTGAAACAACGCCCGCAATCCGATACGATTCCACCGTGTCCTGCGGTTTGCCGAGTGAGCCGAATGTGGAAGAAGCAGACATCATTCCATTGCCTACCGCGCTTGTTGGTGACGGAAAGTTTTTCATTCTTACTGCGAAAGGCGACTCAATGACGGGCATCGGAGTTGATGATGGTGATCTTGTTATCGTGCGCGAGCAGAATACTTGCAGGGATGGAGATTATGCGGTTGTTCTCGTGAACGGAAGTGAAACTCTGCTCAAAACGATAACCTATCTTCCCGACAAGAATGCTTATTTGCTGCACGCAGAGAATCCCAATTACGATGATCGTATTGAACGAAACGTGCAGATTCAAGGAATTGCTACGCAGGTGATCAAGAAGCTTTGACAACGCTCTGCTTGTCTATCAGTCTTAGCAAGCACTGCTTTTGG
>JAZODH010000028.1:0-23733 GCA_045596925.1 Eubacteriales bacterium | reverse complement strand
CTTAAAACCTTTTTTAGAGCTTCATCTGCTCGTTTTACTTTTGTTTGAGTAGTATTCTCAAGAAATTGCGAGATTCGTCTTTTCACACATATTCATATGCTTTGTACTTCATCTCTTGTTGTTCAATTTTCAATGACCAATTCGCACATCCCCAATTTTTTCGGGACAGCTTGTCTATTATATCACTATCTTCCCCTCTTGTCAAGCACTTTTTTCAATTTTTTTAAAATTTTTTCAAATTATTTTTCGGAGGCAAAAAATCACCGAAAATCCCTCTCTGTCACGATATAATCGTGACACCTCTCCCTCAGGGAGAGGATTTCTTTAGTATCATTTGCGTGGAGATTTTTTGTCCACTTTCTCTTTTTCTTCTTTCGCGAAAGAAGAAAGTGAGAGAAAGTAGACGGAAAGAGCAAAAAGAAGAAAGGCGGCAAGCGGTCTGGACGCTTTCAGGAATATTCGCAAGTGTGCGAAATTCCTTTCGCTAGCGACCGCTTGCTTTTTCACCCCATGCGCGAATTCGACAGTGCCGAATTCGCTGGTCTGAGCAGAGGGGTTTGCCGTGATCGCACGCTTACAAAAAACGACGGTGTTTAGCCGTCGTTTTTTGTCTTATTAGTTTGGGGGATCCAACACCCTTTTCAAAGGGGGTTGGACCGCGAAGATCTCACTATGTTTCTCGGACACTTTTCTGCGCAAAGGCCGCATTCGGTGCATTTTTCGTAGTCGATAGACGCAACGTAGTCCTTGACCGTGATCGCGCCTGCAGGGCAGTTCTTTTCGCAGATCTTGCAGCCGATACAGCCCGCGTCACACTGTTTACGAACCACAGCACCCGGCTCCACTGACTTACAGCCCACCCAGAAGTCGGCTTCATACGGGATAAGCTCGATAATATGCTTAGGGCAAGCGGCAACGCAGACACCGCAGCCCTCGCACTTATGGTAATTCACAGCCGCCACGCCGTCCGCCACGGATATCGCGCCGAAAGGACAAGCGGCAACGCAAGTGCCAAGTCCGATACAGCCGTTTGCGCACATTTTATCTCCGCCCGCCAGGGACGCGGCAGAGATACAGTCGGGCGCACCGCTGTATATATACTTTTTCTTTGACGCATCGCAAGTACCCGAGCACATGACCTGCGCCCGCATTCTGCGGACAGCTCCCGCCTCGACGCCTATTATTTGCGCCACGGCTTTTGCCGTCTCCACACCACCCACGGGGCAGGCAGAGGGTTTTGCATCGCCCGAAGCCACCGCCTCCGCCAAAGCCGAGCAACCCGAATAACCGCAGCCGCCGCAATTTGCGCCGGGCAGGCAATCGAGGATTTTAGGGACGCGGGGATCGGTCTTGACCTCAAAGATCTTTGAGGCAAATGCCAAAATCACTCCGAAAACTCCGCCGAGTACGGCAAAAACGAGAACGGTGATCAAAATTTCTTTCATATCCTACCCTCCCGTCAGAAGCTCATGCCCGAAAAACCCGAGAATGCCATAGCCAGAAGTCCCGCCGCAATGAGGGTCAAGGGAAATCCACGGAATGCTCTCGGCGGATCGGCAAATTCCATTCGCGCTCTCACGCCCGCAAAGACCACGATAGCAAGCGCAAAGCCTATTGCCGCCGCAAATCCGTAGCAGACCGACACGATAAAGTTGAATTCATTCTGAATATTTACCAGCGCACATCCAAGCACCGCGCAGTTTGTGGTGATCAGCGGCAGGTAGATTCCCAGAGCGCTGTAAAGAGCGGGAACGAACTTGCGCAAAAACATCTCGATGAACTGCACAAGAGCCGCTATAATTAATATGAAGGAAACCGTTTTCAGGTATTCCAGCTTCAAGGGAACGAGCACCAGATAATAGACAAGCCATGTGACCGCGCTTGAAAGGGTCATAACAAAGGTCACAGCCATGCCCATGCCCAGCGCCGTGGCGGGCTTATCCGAGACTCCAAGGAAAGGACAGCAGCCGTAGAACTTGGAGAAAATAAAGTTTTCCGCCAAAATTGCGGAGAACATCAAAAGAAGGACCTGTGTAAAGCTCATACCGTCTCCTCCTCTCTGTCAAGCCGTGCCTTGTCCTGCCGTGTGTTGCGGATCTTCTGAACGCCCGCGATAATAAATCCCAGAGTCAAGAACGCGCCCGAGGGCAAAATGAAGATGATAGCGGGGTTGTACCAGCCCCCAAGCACAGCAAATCCGAACAGGGTTCCCGCTCCGAGCAGCTCGCGGAAGAACGCGATAAGGCAAAGGGCAAAAGTGAAACCTAAGCCCATTGCAAAGCCGTCGAGGATCGAGGGCAGAACGGGATTTTTCGAAGCAAACGCCTCGGCACGAGCCAAAATGATGCAGTTTACCACGATCAGGGGAATAAAAAGTCCAAGGGCGCCGTAAAGGTCAAAGAAAAACGCCTTCATGAGAAGCTCGACCGCCGTCACAAAGCCCGAAATTATAACTATGTACGCCGCGATCCTCACCTGACGGGGGATAAATTTGCGGCAAAGGGAAATTATCATGTTCGAGCAGACCAGCACCGCCGTCGCCGCCGCACCCATGCCAACGGCATTTGTCAGAGACGTAGTCACTGCCAGGGTCGGGCACATACCCAGAAGCTGTACCAGCGTGGGATTGTTGTCAAAAACTCCGTTTTTCAGAGAGGTCAAAAATCCGTTTTTCTTCATTTTGCTTCACCTCCTGCACCTGCGCCCAAATGTCCGTCTATCGCCGCCAAGGCGTCGATCACGCCGCTCAGCACCGCCTTTGAGCTTTTCGTTGCGCCCGAGATCACGTCCACGTCGGACGCCGACAGCGACGGGCCCATGCCCTCGTACTGAGACAGATACGCCTCGTCGTCCACCCGAGTTCCAAGACCCGGAGTCTCGGACATAGACACGATCTTTACTCCGATAATGGTTTTGTCCGCCGTCACGGCGACCATCATGGCAACGTCACCGCCAAAGCCGGGGGAAAGCACCGAAATGCAGTAGCCGACGGTGGTGCCGTCCTCTGCCACGCGGTATACGGCGTCCACACGCTCGCCGTCGCTCTCAAGTTGGTCAAGCTCGGTGTATTCGATCTTTTCCGAGTCAAAAAGTGCTGTCATAGCATCCTTTTTCTGCTTAATTTCGTTTTGCGCGATCCTGTCACGGGTCACCGTGTTCACAAAAGACAGCACAAGCGCCACCAGGGCACAAACCACAAGCAACGCACCGCCGATCCTCAGAAAATACAGGGCGGCAGACTCTTTTTTTACGTTAAACTCATCCATTTGTCATGCCTCCTCCGAAAACCTTGGGAACAGTCACGCGGTCAATGTAATAAACCAGTGAGTTCATAATAAGGATAGCAAAGGAAACGCCCTCGGGATAACCGCCAAAGTAGCGGATAAGCACCGTAAGCGCTCCGCAGCCCGCGCCGAAGATCAGCTTTCCTTTATTTGTTATAGGAGATGTCGAATAATCGGTTGCCATAAAGAATGCGCCGATGATAAGTCCGCCCGAAAAGAGCTGGGAAAGCACGAAGCTTCCCGCGTCCGCGTTGCGGGGGAAGATCAGAGTCAACAGAGCCACCACGCCAATATAGGAGACGGGGATATGCCAGGAGATCACACGTCGGAAAAGCAGGTAAGCCGCGCCGAGGAGGAGCAAAACCACCGACACCTCACCGATACAGCCGCCAACCTCGCCCAAGATCAGCTCGGTCATGGAAACGTCGGGAAGTCCGCCCGCCTTGAGCGAGGACAGAGGAGTAGCCCCTGCCACTAGTTCAACGTCCGCGCCCGAGGCAAAGAGGCTGAGCCTGGAAAAGGGTTTCACGAATTTGTTCATCTCGGAGGGCCAAGCAAAAAGGAAAACTCTCGCCGCCAACGCGGGATTCATGAAATTCTTTCCGATCCCGCCAAAAAGCTGTTTTACAACGACGATGGCAAAAACACCGCCCACCACGGGCATATAATAAGGAACGGAGGAGGAAAGGGAAAGGCCGAGTAAAAGTCCCGTCACCGCCGCGGAGCAGTCGCCGATCGTGACCTTTCTATGTGTCAGTTTTTCAAAGACGTACTCGGAAAGCACGCATGATGCCACCGAAAGGATCACCACCAAAGCCGCGCGGGCACCAAAGCAGATAACTCCCCAGATAAGTGCAGGCACAAGGGCAATGATGACGTCGGTCATGACCGACAGAGTGGTGTCGGTGTGGCGGATATGGGGCGAGGGAGAAACGGTCAGAAGCTCGGGGTAGCCGACACCCGACGTGTTTTTTTCGTTCATAACCTTTCCTCCTTAATTTACCGTAATATTTGCGGCGTTTTCCTTGGCTTTTTCGCGCTCTGCCGCCTTTTGCGCCTTTATCGTGCCCTTTGCCGCACGAATATATTGCACTATCGGCACGTGTGCAGGGCAGTTATAAGAGCAGGTGCCGCACTCGACACAGCTTAAAATGTTGTATTTGTCCGCGTCATCGTATTTTCCGTGACGGGCAAAGAGTGCCAGGTAATTTGGCATAAGGTGCATGGGACAGTTGCGGACGCATCTGCCGCAACGGATACAGCTGTGGTCCTGCTCGGTGTCGGCGCACATTTCCTTCGACAGCACCAGCACCGCCGAAGTGCCCTTTGTAACCGTCCCGTCTATATTCCACTGAGCCGCGCCCATCATAGGACCGCCGTTGATTATCTTTTCGGGGGTCTTTTTCAGCCCTCCGCAGAACTCGATCAGGTCGCGGTATGACGCGCCGATGGGAGCCAGCACGTTGCGGGGTTTTTGAACGCAGTCGCCGTCCACCGTTACCACTCGCTCAATGAGCGGCATTCCCGTGGCAAAAGCGCGATAAATCGCCGCACAGGTCTCGGCGTTGAAAACGACGCAGCCCACGTCCGCGGGAAGCTTGCCCGCAGGCAGCTCCTTGCCCGTTATGGCGTAGATGAGCTGGCGCTCGTCCCCCTGGGGGTACTTGGTCTTCATGACGCAGATATGTATCATCTTGCTCTGCGCTATCTTCTCTTCAAGCTTGGTTACCGCATCCATCTTGTTGTTTTCAACCGCTATGTAAGCATCGCGCAAGCCAAGTGCCTTGAGCAGGATCTTTGTTCCGTTGATTATCTCGTGAGGACGCTCAAGCATCAGTCGGTGGTTTGCGGTGATAAACGGCTCACACTCGGCGCAGTTTATGATAAGGTGATCAACGCGGTCAACCGCCGACGCGATTTTTGCGTGAGTGGGGAAGGTGGCACCTCCCATGCCCGAAATTCCCGCACGACGAACAAGCTCAACTATGTCCTCGGTGGTTGCCTCGGACAGCTTTTTCTCGAAAGGGCGCACGTCGGGAGAAACGCGGTCAAGACCGTCATTTTCGATGACCACCGTCATAACGGGCATGGCTTTTGCGTCGTTCACCGAAACGATTCCGCGTACAACACCCGAAACGCTCGAATGAACGGGACACCCAAGCCCGCTTTTTACCTCTCCTATAACTTGTCCGCGCAAAACCTCGTCACCGGCCTTGACCGTCGGCGCGCAGGGTGCGCCGATGTGCTGGGACAGGGGTATTGCCACTATCTTGGGCGCGGGAAGCTTTTCGATGGGTGAGTCCTTTGTGTTCTTGTGCTCGACCACGCGGGAGCCGCCCTTGAAGGTATATGCCAAAAAAATCACGCTCCTTTTAAATAAAGAAGTACATTTATTGGCTTAATTATACCGCATACGGGCGTTTTTTTCAAGGGGGACGGCTCAACTTTGTGCGATATGCAAAAAACACGGCTCAAAAAGAATGGCAAAAGGAAAATCGGGGTAAAATTTTAACAAAGCGGACGTTTGCCGAAGAATTTTCGCAAAAAAGGGTTGACAAAAGGATTTTTTTATGATATAATCGCTGTCGTGCCGGAAAAATCCGGTGCAATGCATGGCGGAATAGCTCAGTTGGCTAGAGCGCTCGGTTCATACCCGAATGGTCGTTGGTTCAAATCCGACTTCCGCTACCATGCCGGCCCGTTGGTCAAGCGGTTAAGACACGGCCCTTTCACGGCTGTAACATGGGTTCGATTCCCGTACGGGTCACCAAAAACAAAAAGGAGCACAAAGTGCTCCTTTTTTGTTTTTGCTACCCCGTGCGCCTTCGGCGCAGCGTGGGGTAATGTTGTAAAAAGCAAAAAATCTCGATCCGCGCCCCCACGCATGGGGACGAAACATTGCTCCGCCGCTTCCGCGTCGGAAGCCTTGCAGGGCGGAGCAAATTCCCGTACGGTCACTTCTTACTTCGCAAACGTGGGTTCAGCTTCCCGTGTTCCTTTGAACTCCCTCTTAGCGTCGTCAACCCGCTTTGCCGCGCGTGCAAACGCGCGACCGAGGGAAATCAGCTTTTCGGGAGTGACGACATTGTCCGCCGTACCGAAATAGGCACTCTCAAGAGTAAACGCCAGAGCACACTCGGGGTGCTTGAGCGCTTCCGTGGCAAAGGTAGACCCGCCTTTGTTCCAATCCTGCCCAAAGAGCTGATCGTGGCCCTCCTTATATTTCACAGCATCCTCGCCGCACTCGCTCTCAAGGATCGCGCCAAAGCGGTCAATTTCGTCGTCCAGCTCTGCAGTCTTGCGGACAATAAATATCATGTCGTTCTTTCCACCCCAATGCCAAGGGGAGTGAAAGTCGAAAGCGTAATTTGCGCCGTTTTTTTCCATGTACTCCTTGATTGCCTCCACCTCGGGATAAAGCGGAGCATCGGTGTAGTCGCGGTTGTGATCGTGAGGCACCCTGCTTTTGCCCTGATCGCCGTCAAAAACGCCGTCAAAGTCGACGAAAGGCACGCACATCACCTGCGCCTTCGGCATGGGTGCGCTCAAAAGCTCGTCGAGAACGCCTTCAAGAACCCAGCTGCCCGTGGATTCGCAGGCGTGGTGGCGGGCGGTGAGAATAACGGTCTGCGCGCCCTCACCGAACTCAACATAGGGCACCGATCTGCCCTTTTTGCTCTTGCAAAGCTCTTTTGTTTCAATTCCGTACTTCTCCGTCAAACGGTCAAAACGCGCCAGGGGGTACAAGGCGTGATGGGCAAAAAACACCTTGCTTTCATCGGGCGCAAACCGGTAGGTAAAGGAATTTTTCCCACTCTCGCCAAGCCATGTCCAATTTTCGCCGTCGCGGCTTACCGCGGGACCCCAATAGCCAAGTCGGGTGTCCTGAAAATGGAAGGTCAGTTCCCGATCTTGCGCGCCCTCAACGCAAAACGCCCAGTAAAACCAGTCGCCCTGCGTATCCCGAAGCTCGTTTTCGAGGAAAATTTCATTATTTTTTTCTGCGACAACACGAATGTTGCCACCCGTAAAATCCTTGTGAATTTTTATCATAGTATCTCCTTACCGAAATACAGCCACACCGTACGCAAGTCCTTTATCTACAGACAGTGGTGAAGCATGTCGCCACCCAAAGTCCGCTTTTTCTTTGGCTGAAACAGGCGCAAAGAAAAAGCTTGGCAAAAAAAACGCCGACAAAGGCATTTCGCCGCTGCGGCGGCGAGGAGGCGGCGCCGCCTCCACTCACGCAAGCTTTTGAAAAAGCTTGGCAAAACTTCCAACAACGACGGCGGTGAAGCTCACCGTAAGCAAAACTGCCCTCGGGTCGTCTATGACCCGAGGGCTTTTGTTATTAAATAACTCTGATCTTGATCATACCATCGATGGCATTGAGCTTTGCAATGATCGCATCGGAAACTTCCGCAACCTCAACCAAGGTGTACGCATTGTCGCCCTTGGAGCGGTTAAGCAGGTTCTCGATGTTGATATTCTGCTCGGAGAATGCGCCCGAGATCTGCGCAAGAATCGTAGGCACGTTCTTGTGGAAAATGCAGATTCTCTTGCATCCGGGAGTGTGAGGCATGGAAATCGCAGGGAAGTTCACACTGTTCTTGATGTTACCTGTTTTCAGGAACTCGTCAAGCTGGTGAGCCGCCATGATAGCGCAGTTGTCCTCGGACTCGGCGGTAGATGCGCCAAGGTGAGGAATTGCAACGATGCCCTTTACGTCAACCACCTCTTCCGTGGGGAAGTCGGTAACGTAGGAGGAAACCTTGCCCGATTCAAGCGCCGCCTTGATAGCAGCCGCGTCAACCAGGTCTGCACGGGAAAGGTTGATGATCTTAACGCCGTCGCGCATCATAGCGATGGTCTCTGCGTTGATCATATTCTTTGTCTCCTTAGTTGCGGGAACGTGGAGAGAAATGTAATCGCTGTTCTTGAAGATGTCCTCAAATGTAGCCGCCTTCTGAACGGAATGGTTGATATTCCAAGCCGCCTCAACGGTCAGATAGGGGTCGCAGCCCATAACCTTCATGCCCAGCGTTGCCGCAGCGTTTGCGACCATACCGCCGATAGCACCGAGACCGATAACGCCCAGCTTCTTGCCGAGGATCTCGTTGCCCGCAAATGCAGACTTACCTGCCTCGACAGCCTTTGCAACACCCTCTGTACCCTTAAGTCCGCGGGCAAAATCAATACCGCCCACGATGTCACGGGAAGCCAGCAGGATAGCTGCAATAGCAAGCTCTTTAACTCCGTTTGCGTTAGCACCGGGAGTGTTGAAAACGACGATACCCTGATCGGAGCAACGATCGATCGGGATATTATTTACACCCGCACCGCAACGAGCGATAGCCTGGAGGTTATCGCCGAACTCCATGTCGTGCATGGCGGCGGAACGAACCATGATCGCATCGGGATTTGTTATTTCTGCGCCAACTGCGTACTCGGAACGGTCAAAAATGTCCGTGCCGACCTTGGCGATCTTATTTAAAAGCTGTATATTTTTCATTTTCGTACTCCTATTTTACGCCTTGGGATTGTTTTCGGCAAATTTCTTCATGAAATCAACCAGAGCAACAACGCCTTCGTAGGGCATTGCGTTGTAGATGGAAGCTCTCATACCGCCTACCGAGCGGTGACCCTTGAGGTTCTTCAGACCTGCCGCGCCCGCTTCCTTTGCGAACTTCTTGTCAAGGTCAGCGTCGCCTGTAACAAAGGTAACGTTCATCATGGAACGGCTGTCCGCCTTAACGGGAGCTATGTAGTAATTCTGATTGTCAAGGTAATCGTAGAGGTAAGCAGCCTTCTTTTCGTTGAGCTTCTTCATCTCGTCAAGACCGCCAAGGCCCAGGATCCACTCGTAAACAAGCTTTGCCATGTAGATAGCGTAGCAGGGAGGAGTGTTATACATAGAGCCGTTCTCTGCCATCGTCTTCCACTCAAGCATTGTGGGCATATTTTCCTCGGCTGTGTCAAGAAGGTCCTCACGAACGATAACGAGAGTCAGACCTGCGGGAGCCATGTTCTTCTGCGCGCCTGCATAAATTACGCCGAACTTGGAAACGTCAACAGGCTCGGAGATGATGCAGGAGGACATATCGGCAACAAGCGGAATATCGCCCGTGTCGGGAATGTAGCCGTACTTCGTACCGTAAATTGTGTTGTTGAAGCAGATGTGCAGGTAAGCCGCGTCGGAACGGATCATGTCCTTTGTGATAGTAGGAACGTGGTCAAAATTGTCGTCCTTTGTGGTTGCGATGCACTTAACGTCATATCCCAGCTTCTGGGCTTCCTTGAACGCCTTGCCCGAGAACTGACCGGAAACGGCGTAGTCAGCCTTGCCCGTTCTCTTGATAAGGTTCATGGGAACAGCCGCGAACTGCGTGGACGCGCCGCCCTGCAAAAAGAGCACCTTGTAATTATCGGGAATATTCATGAGGCGGCGGAGCATTGCTTCCGCGTCTGCTATGATTGCCTCGTAGTCGGGAGATCGGTGTGACATCTCCATAACAGACATGCCCGATTCACCGTAACAAACCAGCTCAGCTGCCGCTTTTTCAAGCACGGGCAGAGGCAACATAGAGGGTCCTGCGGAAAAGTTAAATACGCGATTCATAAAATCCTCCTACCGCCGCTATGGCGTGTAAAAAATAAATGTGGATACCTCCCAATCGAAGTATCCACATTATTTTACTACTATATGGGGGTGCTTGTCAAGTGAATTGAGTATTTTTTATCAATTTTGTATACTTCACCCAAACGGAAAGTGAATTATTATACAATTTTGTTGAAATTTATTCACTCGTTCAGTCTTCCTTGACCGCAATAAGGTCGGAGGCGTAGGGTAGGGACATTATCCAGTCGCAGAGGGTGTGCCATTCGGGGAGCTTGTGGCTCTTTCTTGCGTAGTAGATGGAAATAAGGTTCTCATAATTTAATGTAACCGTTCTCATTTGATTAAAGCTTGATGGGAGAAGCTGGATCATATTGTGCCAGGGAGCTTTGTCCTTGGTCTCAACGAACTTTTTGCGTTCCTCCTCAAGGAAAGAGATAAGCGCGTCAAGGGCTTCAAGTGCCTCGGGGGTCAGTCTGTCGCAGGAAAAATCCTCGCGTGAGAACTCTTTTGAATGAATTTTATGCATAGTCGAGCAGGAATTTGCCACCGTGCCCACCTTGTAGGTATCAAACTCCTTCCACCAATAAAGGGGGGCGGTGATATCCACCGAAACAAAGATCTGGCGCAGGAATTTGCGGTGATCGCTTCCTGCGTGGGCAAGACGGCGGGCAAGGTCAAGATCGTTTTCGCCGAAGACGAACTCTCCGTTCTCGTTGTAATAGCTGTCAAGCTTTGCCCAGCTGTTCATGGGGTTGCGTGCGCCTCTGATGGCGTTGTCAAAATTCATTACCGACGTGCGTTCGATCTTAATCATAATTTTTCCTCCGATATTAAAAATTTGGGTCAATCTATACCCGGTAGGGGACGACGTCCTCGGCGTCCCGTTTTCGGGCGACCAATGGTCGCCCCTACATTGCGGCCGGTTGTTCACCACCTTGTAAGGGAGGATATTATCCTCCCGCAAGCCTTCTCCTGTGGGAGAAGGGGGACCACGCTTGCGTGGTGGATGAGGAGTTGCTTTGATTTTACGACACCTCATCCGTCAGGCTTCGGCTGCCACCTTCCCCAGCGGGGGAAGGCTTATATAACGGCCGCCGTCCGGCAAAACATTATCTATATCTATTGTATATGAAACTTGGCACTTTGTAAAGAGAAAATTTTACTCCTCATATTCCTTTATTGGGCTGATGAGCGGACATTCCTCGCTTATATCCATGGTAAACTTGGTGCGCTCTGCTTGCGCACCCTTGACCTCTACCACGTAGTCAAGCTTGAGCGTACCCTCCTCGATGAGATGATTTTCGACTTTTAGAGTCAAAATGCAGATCTCAAAGGGCATAAAGGGCGTTTCGTATATGCTCACGTGGCGCTTGTCCTGCTCAAAAACGAGAGACGTAGTCACTCCGCCGCCGCGGAGCATGGTCACAAGTCCGGGGGTATCGAGAGCAAAGGACACCCGGGTAGTAGCTCCCTCCATTCCCGTCAGCTCGCTCTCGCCGTAGTGCACGGTCGCCCGACCGTCCTCGACCGTCAAGATGCCCTCGGTGGTAAACTCCATTTTCGCAGGCTCGATCTCGGCGCTGACTCCGTCAGCTTCGATCTGATCCTTTACCGCCTCCGCCGAGCGGGAAAAATCCTCCTCGCTTTCTTCAAAAAGCTGAGATAAAAAGGTCTCTCCAAGCTCGCTCTGCATCGAAGTTATATGTATTTTTATCTTCTTTTCCATATTTTTTTGCCTTTCTGTAAGTCATAAACGTTCATATCGGGGCAAAATAATCCCGAACAAATAAATGAAAGGAGCGCCGATTTTTTATGCGCGATAAATTTATCCCCGGTCTTCTTTTGGCGTCTTCGCTTGTCATGTGCGCCCTGCTTTTTCCGCTGTCGTCGGCGCAGACGCAGGACGGTCCGCCATTCTGCGCCGCAGGGCTTTCCCCCGACGCTCTCCTGCCGCAGGAGGTTGACTGCATCACCTCGGAGGAGGTGGCACTTCCCATTCTGGCGCGGGCAATCGAAATGCAGGTCGAGGGCAGACCGTTTGCCGTCCGAGTGGCATTCGGTGCGGTGATCTTAAACCGCGTGCGCTCGGGTGGATTCGGATCAAGCGTTTCGGCCGTTCTCTCCTCGGCGGGAATCTACCCTGCCGATTCCGTGACGCCGTCCGAGCGGTCGACCCGCGCCGCAAAAGAGGCGCTGGCGGGGACCGACCCCACCTTCGGGGCACTTTTTATACTTTCCGAGTCGGATCCCGACCTGCCTCAATATAAGGACAGGGTCATGGCAAGGATCGACGGGCTGGCGTTTATCAGGTAATAAATTGATATGCAGTCATCCGAGCCTCCCTCCGGGAGGGAGGTGGATTTTGCGAAGCAAAAGACGGAAGGAGCCTGCGTGACGTAAGGCTTTAATGATCTTTGTGTAACCGCTCTCTCCTTCAGTCTCGCTACGCTCGCCAGCTCCCTCCCGGAGGGAGCCTTATAAATCTCACCATTGTCCAAACTTCGCCTCAAACGCCCGCAATTTAAAATAAAGATGCGCGGCGGCAAGAGCGTCCTCGTAGGCGCGGTGGTGCTTTTGCACGTTTATGTCGAAAAATTCGGTAAGATATGTCAGATTCAGCGCCGTGAAAAGCTGAATTTTCGAGTTCACCTTTCGCGCGTAGCTCAGGGTGTCGAACATGGGATTTTTTAGCTTGAATCCGTATTTTGCGCTGTCGCGCAACAAAAATCTGCTGTCAAAGCGCAGAATATTGTGCCCTATCAGAATGCTGTCCCCCGCGAATTTCAGAAATTCGGGAAGCACCTCGTAGCACTCGGGCGCATCGTTGACCAGCGCCTGGGTTATACCCGTCAGCTCGGTAGTGCGGGGGCTGATCGGACGCGCGGGACAGACCAGAGAAGAAAAATATCCGTCCAATTTGCCCTTTGTTATCCTCACCGCGCCAAATTCTATTATCTCGTCGCGGTCGGACAGCCCCGTGGTCTCAAGGTCCACGGCAACAAAGCTGTCAAAGTCGGGCAAAAGATGCTCGGCAGGCTTTGGCTTTTCTGCTTTTTGGGGGTTTAAATAGCTTACGCTCATTCTTCAAAAGGGGTGTATTTCGCCCGCTCGCCGCCGATGTACTTGGGACGGGTACGGGCGCACAAAATGTTTGCCTCGCCTATCTTCTTTACCGACAGGCGCACGGGCACCGCCACCTCCCGCAGGTGCATTCCCACAAGAGTTCCGCCGATGTCAAGCCCTGCATGAGCGCGGATATTTTCAACAGCCACAGGTTCTTCGAATCCAAGCCACGCGGCGGTAGCAAAGGACCCGCCCGCTTTGGGGTGAGGGTTGACGCACACCGCGTCAAGTCCGTACTTTTCGGCGCACTCGCGCTCGATAATAAGCGCGCGGTTCAGGTGCTCACAGCACTGTGCGGCAAGGTAAACGCCGCGCTTTTTTGCTTCCCCGTAAATTGCGGAAAAGACCTCCTTTGCCGTGTCGTAGCTCGACTGCTTTCCTATCTGCCCACCGATAATTTCGGAGGACGAGCAGCCCACCACAAGTATCTGACCCGCCTTCATATCGGCGGCGTCAAGAAGCTCGCAGACGGCAATTTTTGATTGATTTTTTATGTTTTCCATATTAGTTTCCTTTCCCCAAGCCCCTTTGAAAAGGGGCCTGGACTCCCCAAACAAAAAAGGCAAAAACGGCGGCTTAACACCCCGTTTTTGAGGGCTTTCCGTTCGTATTGTTTCCCTTTTTTAAAGTTTCGCGGGGGTTTGGGGGCACCTTTTCAAAGGCACCCCCAAGCGCGTCCCTTACACCTCGTACTTTTTGAGCATCTCGGGCTTGATCTTGCCTTTGGTCTTTTCGTAATACGCCACGTTGTTGCGCAGCATAAATAGGAACTGGTTATTGGGCGTTCTGCCCTCCGCCTCGGACACGAAAAGAAACTTCCGCATCATTTCCTCGCTCATTTTCAAGGTGATCTCACATTCGTTTTTCATATTTTACTCCATTTATTTTGAGACTTCTTCAAGAGTCGTGGTATACTCGTCCACCTCTCTCACAGTACCCTCGTCCTCAGCGCGAAGGCGCTCCACGGCGCGGGGTCGTGTATATACCCAGGCGCAGATCGCGGCGGTCAGGGGAAGGGTAAACAGTATGCCAAGGCTTCCCACAAGAATACATAGTATCTCCACCACCAGCGCCTCGTAATTGAAAAGCTGAACGGGCGACGTGCCGAAATTATAGATAAAGAGCACCACCGAGCTGATCGACCCGCCTATGTAGGCAAGCACGAGGGTGTTTGACATAGTGCCGATAACGTCGCGACCTATGTTCAGACCCGAACGGAACAGAGTTTTTGCGTCCGCGCCGCCCATTTTCAGTGTCAGTTCCTTGAGGGATGCGGAAATATCCACCGCCACGTCCATGACCGCGCCCACGCAGCCGATGATTATCGAGCCGTAGACAAGTCCCACAAGATCGAAATCCGAGTTGATTGTGGCAAGATAGACCGCGCCGTCACCCGCCTGGCCTGTCAGATTCATAAAGCTGTCGGCGACAACGGTTATAAGCAGGGACGCAAGCACGCCGCCGCTGCAGCCGACGATCGCTGCCAGGCTCATAGGCCCGACGCCGTTTACGATACATAAGGTCATGACCGTAATGTAAACGCAGACCAGCACCGACCAAAGATAGATATTCCGTCCCATCATCACCGCGGGAACGAAAACGAAAAGCACCGCCAGAACGGTCAGCGTCAGGGACACCACCGTTTTCAGTCCTTTCATGCGACCGAATATTATCAGCGCCGCAAAAAAGATCAAAAGCAGGACCACAAGCGCGTCCGAGCGCACGTGCTCGGTATAATGCCAGGTCTGCCCGTCGTCGTAGGTCGCCAGCACCACCCTGTCACCCGCCTTTACGGGCAGGGGGTTAAAGGAGGCGTATAAGCTGTAGCTCCAAATGGCGTCAACCGTCTTTTTCTCGCCCTCAAGACGAAGCTCGGCTTTAAAATCCAGGGCAACGTCTCCGTCAAAATCCCCCTCGTACTCCTGCACCCACAGGACCTTGGCACGGCAGTAAAGAGAATCGTCGGGCACAAGATAGCCCTCGGTGCTGCCTCCCGTCACAAAGAGCCAGCCGCCAACCAAAAGCAGGACCGACAAAAAAGCGGCGATCCATGAAACCGTACTGTTCTTCAAATTATTCCTCCGAATTTATATTCTGATACCCTCGACCGTCCTGACCCGTCCGCTTGACGTGTCAAGGTCGAACACGGCACCCCAAAGGTGCACCTCTCCCTGCGCCACCGAGAATCGGGTGGGCATGCGGTTGAGGAATTTTTCCAGAACGGGTGCGGTGGCGGCTCCCAAAATTCCGTCCTCGGGACCCGTCATTCCGATGTCGGTAATGTAGCCCGTTCCCTTTGGCAGGACCTTTCCGTCTGCCGTCTGAACGTGGGTGTGAGTGCCGAAAACCATATTTACTCTGCCGTCAAGGTAATATCCCATGGCTATCTTCTCGCTGGTAGCCTCGGCGTGGAAATCCAGCAGGGAAAAATCGTAATTTCCCGCCTCCCGCTCAAGTATCCTGTCCACCGCCTCAAAGGGTGAATCCAGCGAGTCCATGAGCGCCGTACCCTGCGCGTTCATGCAGAGAATACGGTAGCCGTTCGCCTCGGCGACAGTATATCCGTTACCGGGCGTTCTGCCGGGGAAGTTGGCGGGACGGATCACTCGTCCGTCGTCATCAAGGAAAGAATATATATCTCTCTGACCCCAGACGTGGTTTCCCGTGGTGATAACGTCCACGCCGCCGTCAAGCAGAGCCTGCGCCTGCTCGCGCCGAATTCCCTTTATGTCGCAGGCGTTCTCGCCGTTCGCCACCACGAAATCAACGCCCAAGGTGCGTCTCAGCTCCCAAAGTCGTGTGGCAACAAAGTCTGTTGCCGCCGCGCCAACAATGTCGCCTATGGCTAAAATTTTCATATATCCTCCATTATGCTCTCGGAAATTCGAATGTGTCCGCATAAGCGGACAAAAATGGGGTTGGGTCCCATTTTTAATTTGAATTTCATGCGTGAACGGGTGAGCTTTAGGTCTACTCAGAAGATCAGTTCACGCTATCCTCAAAAATTCTGTATTTTCCGCCCTTTATTATCTGAACAAAATCCCTCTCGTCGCAGACTCGACGGGTGGTCTCGACACCGCACAAGGTCCTCTGCCACAGGGGCTTTCCGTGATTGTCCGAGCCTGCGAATTTCCTCAGCCCGTATTTTTTGCCGAATATCTCTGCCATTTTGTTCTGGTGGGGCGTGTTCGAGCCGTTTTTTACCTCGAACCCGTCAACTCGGCGGGGCATCAGACGGATTATTTTTGAATATTCCGTCAATCTGAACGGGTGCGCCTGAATGACCAGTGCGCCACATTCACGCATAAGGTCGAGAAACTCCCAAGGCTTAAGCCCGGGAACCTCGGGATGCTCTGCGAGGTCTTTGGGGTCGATGCCGTAGATGAGAAAATCTGTTCCGCGGTAGGTATATTCGATTCCGCAGAACACGTCAACACCGCGCTCCTTGCCTCTCGCACGAGCGTTGTCGGCAAAGGAGAAAAATTCCTCTATCTGCCGCTCAAAGGACTGCGTTTGATCCACCTTGCAGGAGCTGTTGCCCCAGAAGTGATTGGTCACGAAAACCCCCGTGTACCCACGGTCCGCATAAAAATCTATCTGCTCCTCACCGCTCATTCGGGCGCATCTGCTGCCTTCCGTGGTGTGCAGGTGAGTCTCGTAGCGGTAGGGGTATCTGCTTCTTTCTTCGGTCATTGCTCAATCTCCCTGATGGTGGTAAACGGTCTGCCAAGACCATTTTTCAGTGCGTTTATATAATCCCCGACGGAATCGAGCGGCTCCTTGGTTTCATATCCGTAAAGCTTTCTCTGCCATTTGGCGGAATGATTGTCTGATCCCGCTGTCATAGGCAATCCGTACTCCCGGGCGTAAATTTTCGCCAATTCATTGGCAAGCTCATCGCAGTTGGGATTGAATATCTCCACCGCGTCCTCTTTCGTGGGAATCACCGAGGACATCATAATGTAAGACGCTTCTCTGAACGGGTGTGCGTGGACAATGAATCCGCCGCACTCGTGCACCAGATCGCAAAACTCGTCCTGGGGCAGGGTCATGACCTGTGGGTGGGCATAAAGCCACTCGCGCCCGATTCCCAAAACTATAAGGTCACAGCCGCCAAAGGACACCTCAATGCCAAAAAACACCTTTATGCCATATTTCCGGCCAAGCTCAACGCCCTGACCGTATGCGGAACAATACCGATCGACCTGTTCTTCCCAGGGCAGACTGCGGTCGACAAGACAATTTCCTCTCATAAAATGCTCGGTTATAAACATTCCGTCGTATCCGAGGGACGCGTAGAACTTTACCTGCTCTTCCACCGACGCGCGTCCGCATTTGCTTACGGCGCAGGTGTGGACGTGGGTCTCGTATCTGTATTTATATCTCTTCGCCATGTCCGTCACGCTCCGATCCCGAGAAGCTTGCTCAGATCGTCCGCCGTCTTTGCAAAGACTTTTGCACCCGCCATTTCAAGCTCCTCTCTTTCTCTGAAGCCCCAAAGTACCGCGATGCAAGGCAGATCGGCGTTTTTTGCCGTAGCAACGTCCACCTCAGAATCACCGATAAAAACGGTCTCCTTCGCCGTCGCGCCCAGCTCCTCCATAGCTTTGAAAACCATGTCGGGCGCAGGTTTTCTCGCGATTCCCGACTGCTCACCCATGGCTACGTCGAGCCAGGGGAAGAAGCGGTCGCGCAGGTCTTTGACCGCAAAGTCGATCTTGTTGGACACCACCGCCATTTTTACACCCGCAGCCTTCAATGTCTGCAGAAGGTCGGTTATTCCGTCGTAGGGACGGGTGAGATTCAGGCAATTTTCTCTGTAGTGCGCCTTGAAAGCGGAAAAGACCTCCTCGATAACGGGGTTTTCCTCGCCGCCCGCAAGGGAACGGGAAATGAGCAGTCGGATCCCGTTGCCCACGTTTCTTGTGGTCTCTTTCAGGGTGCGCTGCTCCTGACCGTAACGCTCAAGTGCGTAATTTACGCTGGCGTGCAGGTCTTCTATGGTATTTAAAAGGGTTCCGTCAAGGTCCCAGATTATATATTTGTAGTTCATGGTTTCCTCTGTAAAAATATACTCCTAATAATTATACCACTTATAATCGACAAATGCAATTACAAACAGAAAATATTTTTCAAAAAGAAAAATTTTTCGCGCTGGTCGCTTTTGTCCTTGACAACGGGAATTTTAATGGGTAAAATAAGGTAACTTATTTTATTTTGGGGGAAAGACCATGAAAAATCGCATAATCCTTTATCCCGAATACCCGCAGATAAAGCGGGATTATACCTACACCGTCCGCATCTCGGACGGAGAGCACACAGAAACGATTCCCGTTTACAGCGACATTCGCCACGCAAACCATTACAGCGCAGAATCCATGCACGCAGAGCGTGATAAACGCTTCTGCTCCTTCGCTTTTGAGGGTGAGGTGACGCTTGAGATAACGGCAAACGTGCCTTTCTCCTCTTATCTTATAGCTCCCTCGGACGACCCCGTCGAGAGCACCTTTGAGGACGGAGTTATCCGCTTCCAGCTGGACCGTCCCCGCCAGGTGGCACTTCGTCTCAACGACGATGTAGACAGCTATCTGGGCATTTTTGCAGACGCCCCCGAGACGGATATTCCCGATAAAGACGGCGAGTGTGTGGTGGTCTTCAACGCAGAAAATCCTGCGCCCGAGAATATTCAGTGGTTCAGAAAAAAGGTTGACTCCCCCTCGGGTCTGGACGAAAATTGCGCCGTTTACCCCGAAGGAACCGTCTTCTATTTTGAGGCGGGTTGGCACGATGTCACCCATCTGGGTCTTATGAGTGCACAGCAGCTTTATCTCGCGCCCGGCGCGGTGCTTTGCGGACGAGTTCATGTGCTTGGCGGTGCAAACGACACCAAAATTTTCGGCCGCGGTCTTCTCCGCGACGGAAACGACACCCGCGCCTACAATTCGGACGGCTATTTCTGCTACCTGCTTACTATCGGCGCGGGCTGGGGTGACCCTGCCGTCCGCTGCTACGGCACCGTTGTAAAGGATATCACCCTCCTTGATGCCACCTCCTTCTCTATCGTGTTCATGAACACAGAGGAGTGCAAGGTTGACAACGTAAAGGTGCTGGCGGGCGAGATCTCCACCGACGGCTTCAGCTTCTGGGGAGGCTCTTCCCACATAAATATCACGAACTGCTTCCTCAACGTCACCGACAACCTGTTCGTGGTAGGCGCGGGCGATCCCATCGACTACGTCTACTGCGACAACTGCATGGTTGGAACGTCCATAAAGCTCTTCTTCCCACAGGGCACCTTGGGCGAGCACAGCATCTTCAAGAATATTCATGTGTTCAGAGCGCACATCTTCTTTGAATCCTACGCAGGATTTACAGGCTATCTGAATGCGGAAAACGTCTGCGCCATCGACTGCCCCGAAACCCTCTTCCTCAAGAGCGGAAATTGCCCGAACACAAAATTCAAGCGCTTTACTCTGAAAAACGCCACTCTCCCCGACACGAAAAAGACCCGCCAGATCCTTATTGCCGGCAAGGTGAACGACAAGGACTCGGGCGGATATGAGTTCGATCTTGACAACGTATGGTTCGGCGACAGGCAGATAAGCGAGCTGAAGACCTACCCCGACACCTCTCACCTTTATTTTAAGGACGAGAGCGTTGGCGGAACGAAGGTAGATATCGCTTACTCGGGCGGCTATAATCCCGTCCTGCCCAACAAGACTTACGTGGCACACAAGCCTCTGCGCCTGTTCGTTCACTGGCTTCCCGTGCTTGCGCCCACGGCGCCTCAGATTATCGACGGCGTGCCTTATATCGACTGCGCGGCGGTTGCCGAGATCTACCGCTTCAATGCTGAATACAGCGGCGGCGTGCTTATTGCAAAGGACGGCGAGGACATAATAAAGCTCACCGCAGGCTCTGCCGATGCCGAGATGAACGGCAAAAAGATCGCTATTTCCGCGCCCACAGTCGAAAAGAACGGCAGACTTGCCGTTCCCTATGACACCTTTGAGAAGCTTCTCGGTCTTGAGGCAAAGTACAACGAAAAAGAGGCGGTCATAACGCTTGAAAACCGCCCATTTGGCGGAAATCTGCTCTTCGACTGCGACTTTGAGCACCCCCGTGCGCTCCGCTCCTGGACCACAAAGAACTTTACTTATATTGTCCGCACCGAGGACGGCGAGGGATTTGGCGGCGGCCATGCAATGCGCTACGGCGGCGACACTCCCTTCTCCCACGGCGGCGAGCACGGCGCGTACCAGTACGTATTTGACCAGGTATTGTTGCATGGTGCCGGCACCTACCGCGTGTCCTTTATGGCAAAGGCCATAGACGAGCTCGACGGCGCGCAGATCTGCGCAGGTCTCTCCTGGCACTACACCGCAAACGTACTTCCCGGCAACTCCGCGCCCTTGAGCGGTGAATGGAAGCGCTACACCTTTGATATTCCCCTGGAGGAATCCCAGATCCGCCCGTTCAAGAAGATGGCAATGGCGATAGTTACACCTAACGCCTGCCGAGTCCTGATTGATGACGTGGAAATGATGTTCATAGGCAAGTGATTTTTCGGGGGTGCCTTTTTAAAGGCACTCCCGAACCCCCGCAAAACTTTTGAAAAAGGCATATTATATTAAAAAACGACGGTGTTCAGCCGTCGTTTTTTTAGTTTGGGGGGGCCGGGACCCTTTTCAAGGAAGCTTGGGAAAACGACGACTGTGCCGTGACCAAGATAGCGCACGGCCCTTTCCGCAAGCAAAGTGCCAAGTGCAAACATTTGTTCAAAAAACCCTTTTCAAAATCAAAATGTTGTGGTATAATATATAGTGTATACATATATTTTGACAAAACAGAGGTAGCAAATGGCAAACACGGCAAGCGCAAAAAAGAAATATAACGACCAGAGCATAACCTCCCTTAAAGGCGCGGACCGCGTCAGAAAACGCCCCGGCGTTATCTTCGGCTCGGACGGTCTTGAGGGCTGTGAGCACTCCTTTTTCGAGATCCTCTCAAACTCGGTGGACGAGGCGAGAGAGGGTCACGGAAACGAGATAAAGATCACCGTTTTTTCGGACAAGTCCCTGCAGGTGGAGGATTTTGGCCGCGGAGTACCTTTGGGATGGAACGAAAAAGAGGGTAAATATAACTGGGAGCTTGTATTCTGCGAGCTTTACGCTGGCGGCAAGTACAATAACAACGGCGGGGACTCCGCATATCAGTATTCCCTGGGTCTCAACGGTCTGGGCGCTTGCGCCACACAGTACAGCTCGGAATACATGGAGGTCTATTCCTACGACGGCGCCCACCTGAGCACCATCAGCTTCAAGCGCGGCGAGCCTGCAAGCGAATTTTCCGTCCGCGACCTTGAAAAGAAGGAAAAGCGCACGGGTACTGTCATAAAATGGCGTCCCGATATCGAGGTCTTTACAGATATCAATATTCCTCACGAGTTCTTTTCCGACGTTCTCCACCGCCAGGCGGTGGTAAACTCGGGCATCAAATTCACCCTGAAGCTCGAGCAGGAGGACAAAAAGTTCACCGAGCAGACCTTCTATTACGAAAACGGAATCGAGGACTACATCAAAGAAATCGCGGGCGAGGAAACGCTCACGTCTCCCGTGCTGTGGAAGATGGAGACCTCGGGTCGAGACCGCTCTGACAAGGACGAGTACAAGCTGAAGGCGGAATTTTCCTTCTGCGTGTCAAACAAGGTCAATCTGCTTGAATATTACCACAATTCAAGCCATCTTGAGCACGGAGGTTCTCCCGACAAGGCGGTCAAGATCGCGTTTGTTTCCGCGCTTGACAAGTACCTCAAGGGCGCGGGCAAGTACAAGGCGAAGGAAGCAAAGATAACATTTGGCGACGTTGCCGACTGCTTGGTTCTTGTGATAAACAGCTTTTCCACCGTCACCTCCTACGAAAACCAGACCAAGAAATCTATCACCAACACCTTTATATACGAGGCGATGCGCGATTATCTGGTGCAAAATCTTGACATCTACTTCCGCGAGCACCCCGCAGATGCGGAAAAATTCGCAAATCAGGTGCTTGTAAACAAGAGAAGCCGCGAGTCGGCGGAAAGCACCCGAATCGACATCAAAAAGAAGCTGACGGGCACTATCGGCATCGCAAACCGCGTGGAAAACTACATCGACTGCCGCTCAAAGGACCCCAGCGTCCGCGAGGTCTACATCGTGGAGGGTAAGTCGGCGCTCGGCTCCTGTAAGCTCAGCCGAAACGCAGAATTCCAGGCGCTTATCC
The DNA here is from genome assembly GCA_045596925.1 of Eubacteriales bacterium. Taxonomy (GTDB): domain Bacteria; phylum Bacillota; class Clostridia; order Oscillospirales; family CAG-272; genus SIG710. The sequence continues at coordinate 1,446 of JAZODH010000028.1, read as the reverse complement.
CCGTCCGCGGTAAGACCCTCAACTGCTTAAAGAGCAGCTACGAGAAGATCTTCAAGAACGATATCATCACCGACCTGCTCCGTGTCATCGGCTGCGGAGTGGAGATCGACGGCAAGATAAAGGGCGACATTCCCAAGTTCGACATAAACAACCTCCGCTGGTCCAAGATCATCATCTGTACCGATGCGGATGAGGACGGCTTCCAGATCAGAACTCTGATCCTGACCATGTTCTACCGTCTGCTTCCCACGCTTATCAAGGAGGGCAAGGTCTTTATTGCGGAAACTCCCCTGTTTGAGATAACCACAAAGGACAAGACCTATTTTGCCTACGACGAGTTCGAAAAGACCGACATACTTCGTTCGCTGGGCGATCAGAAATATAAGCTCCAGAGATCAAAGGGTCTTGGTGAGAACAGCCCCGAAATGATGGCTCTGACCACCATGAACCCCGCCACGCGCCGACTTGTCGCTATTACCGAGGCGGATGCGGAGACCACCGCATGGATCTTTGAGACTCTTCTGGGCGACGACCTTCCCGCAAGAAAAGAGTTCATCGCCATAAACGGAAAGGACTATATAAAGGAAGCGGACATCTGATCTTCCCGCGCACTTTTGACAGAATTTATACGCGGGGGATTTTTGAAAATCCCCCGTGTTTCGTTGATTTTTGACACGCTTTGGTGATATTTTGTATTGATTCACCATTACTACCCCCCTATAATTAAGGAAAGGCGGTGTCCTATGGGATTCCTCTCAAATTTGTTCTCCAAAAAAGGCGAGGACAGCGTAAAATTCAGACGTGAAATGGCTCAGAAGATCGCAAGACAGCGGATCCGCTACGTCACCGAAAAGAAGAACGACGTGGAAGAGGTCATCGGAAAGGACGGTGCCTTCAGCATCCGCGACGGTCAGTTTATCGTTTTTGCCTCGTCGGAGGTGCTTTTCCGCACCAACGTAGACGACCTGCGTGCCTGGGAGCTTCTTTCGGGCGAGGGTGCGGTGCTCACGGGTCCCGACCTTGACCACGGCGGTGAGGAGCGCACGGTAACGGCGTTTTACGTTTATTATAGGTAGAGGCGACGCAGAAAAGCTTGTCTCCGACGGGGTTTTTCTTGACTGATTTTGCCAAATTCTGTTGACAATTTTATTGAAGAATGTTATAATAGTTGCAAGTGAAACCATGTCACTTGCAACTATTTTTATCTGACGTCCCGCGAGTGAAGGCCAAGCGGTCACGACTACCCCATCTAACCACCAGACCAGCAAATCCGGCACGGTCGGATTTGCGGACGGGGACTCGCTCCCCGCCCGAGCTTTTAGCAAAATGAAATTTCGAGCCTCCGAATGGGGTGAGATAATTTCACTTTTGCGTGTTGCGAGGGCGAAAGCCTTTCTTCTTTTTTCTCTTTCCGTCTGGTTTCTCTTGTTTCTTCTTTTGCGAAAG
>JAZODH010000027.1:0-16595 GCA_045596925.1 Eubacteriales bacterium | reverse complement strand
ATTCATTCCATTCAGACCATGGGCGCAGTGGACGGTCCCGGGCTTCGGGGCGTAGTCTTCATGCAGGGCTGTCCCCTGCGCTGTAAATACTGCCACAATCCCGATACCTGGAACTTTGAGGGCGGTCAGAGCGTGAAGGCGGAGGACATGTGCAAAAAAATGCTCCGCTACCGCACCTATTACAAAAACGGCGGCATCACCGTTTCGGGCGGCGAGCCGCTGATGCAAGCCGAATTTGTCTGCGAGCTTTTCGGGCTTTGCCGCGAGAGGGGAATAAACACCTGCCTTGACACCTCGGGCTGCGTTATAAACGACGAGGTGAGAGCGCTTCTTTCGGTGACCGACCGCGTTCTGCTTGACGTAAAATACACGGATCCCAAGCTTTACCGCGACCATGTGGGATGTGAGCTTAGCGACGTGCTGAAATTCCTTGATCTGCTTGACGAAATGAAGATTCCGACGGTTTTGAGACAGGTGACGATACCTACCTTGAACGACACCGAGGAAAATATTCTGCGCCTGAAGGCGATAGCAGAGGAGCACGCAAGCGTGGAGCAGATCGAGCTTCTGCCTTTCCGTAAGATATGCTCTCAAAAGTACGATAACATGGGTATAGAGTTCAAATTCGAACACCTGCCCGAGCCCGATGCGGAGTGTATGAAGCGCTTAAACGAGCTTTTATAAAAAATCCGACCGCTTTGAAGCGGTCGGATTTATACTATTATGTGTAATGGGCGGGGCATCGTCTGACGATTTTTTAAAGACTTTTTCAACCACAGGTTCAAAAACCTCGAAAAAAACCTGCGATTTCAAACAACTGTGTATTGACTGCCACTTATCCGGGGTATATAATGAAAGCAGAACATGCAAGGGAGGAAAAACCGACCATGAGAATAATTTTGTGTGACAGCTACAAGGAAATATCCGAGCGTGCGGCAGAGCTTATCTGTGCGCAGATAACCCTCAAGCCCGATTGCGTTCTGGGACTTGCCACAGGCTCGTCTCCTATCGGCATGTATGACCGTCTTGCCGAGATGAACTTGGATTTTTCGGGGGTCACTACCTTTAACCTTGACGAATATTATCCCATCAAGCGGGATAACGATCAGAGCTACTATTATTTCATGCAAAAGCATCTGTACAGTCGCGTGAATCTGCGCCCCGAGAATATCCACATTCCTTCGGGCGAAGCTGATGATGTTGAGCGCGAGTGCAGGGAATACGAGGAGAAGATACAGGCCTCGGGCGGTATAGATCTGCAGGTTCTGGGCATCGGAATGAACGGTCATATCGGATTCAACGAGCCGGACGACAGCCTGAACACCAAAACTCACCTGACCGACCTGACCGAAAGCACCATCACGGCAAATTCCCGCTTTTTTGAGAGCGAGGCGGACGTGCCAAAACAGGCCATAACCATGGGAATCTCCACGATTTTGGCGGCGAAAAAGATAATTTTACTTGCCAGCGGCAAGGAAAAGCGTAAGGCCATATCCGCGCTTTTGCGAGACGAGATAAACACGGAGATCCCCGCTACAATGTTGAAGGTACACCCCGACGTGGTGCTTATCTGCGACAGAGAGGCATACGTCGAAAATTAAAAACGAAAGGAGAACGGGTATATGAAAGCGTTTACGGGCGGTAAGATCGTGCTTTGCGACAGAGTTGAAGACGGCAAAGCCCTGCTTTTTGACGACAGAATAATCGGCGTCTGCAACGCAGACGAGATTCCCGATGCCGCCGAGAGGATCGATGTTTCAGGGAAGCTTATTTTGCCCGGACTTATCGATATCCATACCCACGGCTACAGCGGTCACGACTGCTCGGACGGCGACGCGGACGGTCTGCGCGAGATCGCCTCTGCACTCGTCAAAAACGGCGTGACGGCGTTTTGCTCCACGACCATGACGCTTCCCTATGACAGTATAAAGCGTGCATTTGACGCGGCGCGCGTCGAGAGAAGCAGTTTTGACGGCAAAGGAGCGTACGTTCTCGGTGTCAACTGCGAAGGACCCTTTATCAGCAACGCGAAGAAGGGCGCCCAGTCGGGTGAGCATATCCGCCTTCCCGACGTTGATCTGATGTTGAGAAACCGTGATATCCTGCGCTTGGTGACAGTCGCTCCCGAGCTTGAGGGAGGCCTTGAATTTATCAGAAAAACCTCAAAAATGGGCATAAAAGTATCGTTGGGGCACACCGACTGCGATTTTGAATGTGCTATGGCGGCAATAGATGCGGGCGCGAGCCATTTTACCCACTTGTTTAACGCTATGACACCTTTAAATCACCGCGCACCGGGAGCTGTCGGCGCGGCGTTCTCGTCCGACACCTACTGCGAACTGATAGCCGACACTATCCACGTTCACCCGGGTCTGTTTTCGCTTGTGGCAAAGGCTAAAGGGGATAGGCTTGTGCTTATTACAGACAGTATGCGCGCGGCGGGAATGCCCGACGGCGATTATACTCTCGGCGGTCAATCAGTGACAGCAAAGGACGGCGAGTGCAGACTGCTTGACGGAACTCTTGCAGGAAGCGTTCTGCGGCTGAACGAGGCACTTCGCAACATGGTAAGGCACACGGAGCTTCCTCTGCATGAGATCGTTTCCATGGCGACATTGAATCCTGCCAAGGCTGTCGGTGCCGACAAAGAGCGTGGTTCTATCGATGTGGGAAAGAGCGCGGATTTCGCAATTTGTGATAATGATTTTAATGTGATTGCAACTTATATAAACGGGGAATTGGTATTCGCTGAGTAACGAACAAAAATCGGCAGGGGTATTGCGCTCTGCCGATTTTGTGATATAATTGCGTGGGTGATGAAATGAAACAAGAATTGTCACAAAGAAAACCAAATCGCTTGAAGACCCGCGACTACAGCTCTGTAGGAGCTTATTTTCTGACGATATGTACAGTAGAAAGACGAAATTTCTTTTGGAACAATGTAGGGGCGACCAGTGGTCGCCCGCAAGATGTGGAATTATCGCCATGCGGAATGGTTGTTGATGAAACGATAAAACACATACCCATAATGTACCCCTCGATATCTTTGGAAAGCTATGTAATAATGCCCGATCACGTTCATTTATTGTTACGCGTAAGAGTTGACGAAAGCGGGCGACCAATGGTCGCCCCTACAATGTCAAGGGTAGTGAAGCAATTGAAGGGGTTCGTTACTAAAAAGGTTGGTAATTCCATATGGCAAAAGTCATTTTTTGACCACGTTATAAGAAATCAACAGGATTACGACGAGCATATGAAGTATATTTATGAAAATCCTATGCACAGGCGCAACAACTAATCATGTGAAAAGAGAGCAAAACGCGAAAGAGACGATAAAATGAAAACAATTTGTGAAAGAATCAAATATTTGCCGGCTACAAATGACCCATTATCTGCAGACGTTTATTTTGTTGAGGGCGATAAATACTGCTATATTTATGACGTTGGAAATAACGAACACGCGCTACTCCAAATAAACCGAATTAAAAAAGAAAAAGTTGTTATTTTATCTCACCATCATAAAGACCATACAGGCAATATTGATGAGATAAATTTTCGGGACCTGTACGTTGGAAATTTGACACACGAAACCATCGGAAAGGGAACAATCGTTGAGGACGTAATTACAATAAATGACGGTGTGAAGATAGAAGTTATTTATTGTGTGTCTCCTCATACTGATGGCAGCTTGATCATCAATATTGACAATGAATATACTTTGATTGCCGATTTGTATTTCACCCGTCCGCCTATTGAAAAGGAAAAAGCGCTGAATATGCTTGAATCCTTAGAAAAAATCAATACAAAATATTTTGTTATAAGTCACCAAGAAGAAACAAAGGTGATTGAAAAAAACGAGTTGATTGAGAGTTTGTCGGATTATTTCAATCAATAAGGCACCAATTTATATGATAATACCCCGACAGATTCATCTCTGTCGGGGTTGTTTTTCTATATTTTTTCCGCGATTTCCTCCCGGAGCTGAGAAATTATCCTTTTTTCTAGCCGTGAGATGTAAGACTGGGATATCCCCAGTGCGTCGGCTACTTCTTTTTGGGTCATTTCGCGTCTGCCCGAAAGTCCGTAGCGCATCTCGATGATCGTCCGCTCACGATCATCAAGTCGGGAGACGGCGTCCCGGATCACCTGCCGTTCCTCCCGCTTTTCAAGCTCGTAGGTGACGCTGTCCTCCTCGCTGCCGAGGGTGTCGGAAAGGAGAAGCTCATTGCCGTCCCAGTCCACGTTCAGCGGCTCGTCTATCGACACCTCACACCGCGACGCACTCCGCTTGCGGATATACATGAGGATCTCGTTTTCAATACACCGTGAGGCGTAGGTGGCGAGCTTTATGTTGCGGTCGGATTTGAAGGTGTTTATAGCCTTTATCAGCCCGATAGTACCTATTGAAATGAGATCCTCGATGCCGATCCCCGTGCTCTCGAACTTCTTTGCGATGTAAACAACCAGCCTGAGATTATGCTCAACCAGAACAATCCTCGCATCCTCGTCACTCTCCATTTTCTCGATATATTCGGCCTCGATCTCGCGGGGCAGGGGAGGCGGCAGAGTCTCGGGACCGTTTATGTAAAAAAGACCGTCTCCCTTTTCCGCTATCAGTCGACTGTATGCCAGCCGAAGCATTCTGCAGCTTTTTTTCAGGGCATCGCTTATGCTTATCATGTGTTTTCTCCTTTACGTGAAAAATTCGACGGGGATAACGGCGTCGCTTCCGCCGCTTGATATTTTTTCCTTTGACGCGGCCACCAATGCATCGATCTCCCGCTCATCGCCGTCAAAGCAGAGAGTTATTTTGTCGGGGCGCACAGCCGTGAGAAGACCGCTGCCTGAGGCGGTCGTGATGGGTATCATTCGCACTCTCGGTGCAAGCTCGGACGGGATCGACATCGCGTCACGGCGAAACAGCAGAGGGAAAGTACTCCTTGCTTTGTCACAGTCGAGAACGATCACCGCCTTGCCGCCGATGGGGTCCCGCAAAAGGTTTCCCGAATCCGAAAGCCCCGAAAACTCGCCCTGCTTTCCGCCGATGGTTATTTTCAGCACTCCGTGACGGGTTTTTGCCGTCCTTGACAGCAGATTGCTTCCCATGAGGGTCGCCGTACCGCTTGCAAGCGCACCGATAGCAAAGACCCAAAGGGAAAGGTCGTTTTTACTTGCTTCGGGGGTCAGAGGATTTCGGTTTAGCAGGCTGTAAAAGGCGGTCATCATGCCTCCCAGGAGTGAGGAGACCACGAAAAACAATCCTGTGTAAAGGGGCATTTTTGCAAAATTCTCCCACCGACGACTGAGAAATGCCGTCATACACATGACAAAGCACACAAAAATACCGAAGATAAAGGAAAACATTCCGCGGGTCAGTGGCAGAGATGCCACCGAATAGACCCCTCCCATTGCCGCCGCCGAGACTGCTCTGGGAAGCGAGATGCGTCGACGCAGGATTTTTGAAACTATGTAAAAGGTGAGAAGATCCATGCTGAAATCAATAAGAAAAAGCAGGTCCGCGTAAACTACTATTCCGATCACCTCCATTTCTTCAACAACAATTATATTCCACGACGGTCGCAATTTATGTCGCATTGCGGAGAGAAAAATGACGCAAAAGGTTTTCCTTTAGCCGTTTTATGACATAAATCGTACAGTTGCTTTTATGATACCTATTGCTTTTTCTTCGTTTCTTTGTTATAATAATACCGAATGAAGTTGAAAGTGCTCAAATTCGGATAAAACGTGAAATCGAATCTGATTTGGACTTTTGCTCAAAAAATACTTTTATACTGCTTTGCTGCGGTGAAATGGAGGAAAAAATGAAGAATTTTGTGTTGATGTTGCTCGCGGTGCTTGCCTTCGGCGTTATACTTGCATCCTGTACCGCGTCAAAACCTGGCGGTAATGTTACGGACGGGGAGATCAACGAGAACAGCGATGAGCTTAGTGGAACGGAAACGCCCGGCGCGCACACCGAAAATTTTGTGGACACTCAAACCCCTGAGGACACTCAAACCCCTGAGGACACCGAACCCGTAGCGGACACGGAAGAGCAGATTGAAGCTTTTGTACCCGAGGACTTTCTGGAGTTTTACGGGGAACGGTACAAGCTGACATTCTTTGACGGCTTTGACGGAGCCACACTTGATAGCTCTAAGTGGGAAAAGTGCCCTGAGTGGAACCGCAACGACCTTGGTGGCAAGTGGGACGACGACAGGGCCTACCTTGACGGTAAGGGAAATCTGGTGCTGGAGGCTGTGCGCGATGCAAACGGAAATCTGACCTCGGGTGCGGTACGAACTCAAAATAAGCAATACACCAAGAGGATGTTCGAGCAGGCAAGAGGCTACTTTGAGACCCGCTGTAAGCTCCAGGAGGATGCGGGATTTTGGAGCGCGTTCTGGCTCATGAGCTCGGGCGTCGAAAAGGTGAATAACAGCGCCGTTGACGGTGCTGAAATAGACATTATGGAATCCTACAGCGTTGAAAAGGAGGGCATAAACCACGCCATTCACTGGGACGGCTACGGCGCAGACCACAAGTCTACGGGAAAAGGTATTGAAGGGGTCGACGTTTACGACGGCGAATACCATACCTTCGGCCTCCTCTGGACGGAAACGGAATATATATTCTTTATTGACGGCGTCGAGTCATACCGCGTTACTTGCGGCACCACCGGATATCCCGATAAGGAGACCTGCGCAGCTCCGTCTTACATGAAGCTCTCTATCGAGTTCGGAACCTGGGCGGACGACATGGACGGACGCGCCTTTACCGACAGCGTTCTGTTTGATTACGTCAGAGTTTATCAGAAGGAAAGCTGATAAAAACTGCTTTTGAGGCGATCTGCTGTTTTGTTGTGCTTATTGCAACATTTGTCTGCTCCCTTTTTGTTTATAATTGCCGATAAATTCCGTTGCGGCACAGTTTTGAGAGCTTTTTTCTCGGAAATAAGTAAAATATATATATTTTAAAGAATTTTTTATAGCAATTTTTGTCCAGAAAATGCCTATTCTTGTCTTGCGTCGGAGCAAAAAATGTCTTACAATTAGAGTAGAATAGCGTGGGGTAATGTGCCCTGTGCAAATTAGCAATTTTGGAGGATTACCGAAATGAAGAAGTTTCCTGTAGGTGTGCAGGTCTACTCCGTTCGTGACGATGCGGCGGCTGACCTTCGCGGCACCCTTGAAAAGATCAAAGAAATGGGCTACGACGGCGTTGAGTTCGCAGGTCTTTACGGCAACGAGCCTGCTGCAATCAAGGCTATGTGCGAAGAGATAGGTCTTGTTCCGATCTCTGCTCACGTTCCTTATGCCGAGCTTATGGCAGACACAGCAGGTACGGTCGCAAAGTACGTTGAGATCGGCTGCAAGTATATAGCGGTTCCTTACCTTGGCGAGAAGGACCGTCCCGGCGGAGAGCTTTGGAACGAGACTGTCAAGAACATCGCGCTTATCGGCGAGGAGTGCAAGAAGCAGGGCATTACACTGCTTTACCATAACCACGATTTCGAGTTTGTAAAGATCGACGACAAGTACGCGCTTGATATGCTTTACGATACCGTTTCCGAGGACCTTCTCAAGACCGAGCTTGATACCTGCTGGGTAAAGGTTGGCGGCGAGGATCCCGCAGGCTACATCAGAAAGTATTCGGGCAGAGCTCCCATCGTTCACCTCAAGGACTTTGCAGGTGAGAAGTCTTCCGATATGTATGAGCTTATCGGTATCGCAAAGAAGGTTACCGCTCCCGGTGCGTTTGAGCTTCGTCCCGTAGGATATGGATGCCAGGACTTCTACGGAATCCTCAAGGCAAGCGAGGAAGCAGGAACAGAGTGGATTATCGTTGAGCAGGACAGACCCAGCATGGAAAAGACTCCCATGGAGTCTATCGAAATGTCCCGCAATTACCTGAAGACTCTGGGTAATTGATTTAAAACAAAAAATCCGGTGCAGATGCCGGTTAAATAAGAATTTTATTTTTAAGGAGGACTTTTCCCATGGCAGATATGAATGCTTTTGAGAAAAACCAGGAAGTAAAGGTCGTTGACGCCAACCATAAGGTTCGTGTTGGTATCATCGGTACAGGTTGGATCGCAGACGCTCACATCGAGGCTTACAAGAGACAGCCCGACGTTGAGATCGTTGCTGCATGTGACCTTATCCCCGGCAAGGCTGCTGCTTTCATGAAGAAGCACGGCGTTGAGGGTGTAAAGACAGACTACGCAAATGACAGAGAGATGATCGACGACAAGAGCCTCAAGCTTGACGCTGTATCTATTTGTACATACAACCGTCAGCATGCAGGCCCCGCTATCTACGCTCTTGATAACGGCGTAAACGTACTTCTCGAAAAGCCCATGTGTGTAACTATCGAAGAGGCTGCTGAAATTTGCAAGGCTGAAAAGAGAAGCGGCAAGGTTATCTCCGTTGGCTTCCAGCCCAGATTCAGCCCCAATATGCAGATGATCAAGAAGATCGTTCAGTCCGGCGAGCTTGGTGACATCTACTACGTTCAGACAGGTGGCGGACGCCGTCGCGGTATTCCTACCCCCTTCGGAACAACCTTTATCGAGGATGAGACAGCAGGTCTCGGTGCTCTCGCTGATATCGGATGTTACTCTCTCGACCTGGTTCTGAATGCTCTCGGTAATCCCAAGCCTCTCACGGTTTCCGGTTACAAGTCTGCATTCTTCGGAACTAACCCTAACTACTCCAACTACGTAAAGATCGGTCATCCCGAGTATGCAGCAAAGTTCGGCGTTGACGACTTCGCAGCAGCTTTCATTCGTCTTGAGGGCGGCATTACTCTTGACTTCCGTATTGCATGGGCTATGAACATCAACACACCCGGCGATACGATCTTCCTCGGTACAAAGGGCGGTCTCCGCGTTCCTTCCACAGACTGCTGGAACGGTACACTCGGCAAGCCTATGACAATCTACCACGAGGTTGCAGGCGAGCAGGTTGAGACAGTTGTTCCGCTTCTTCCCGACATCAACCTCTGGGATGCAAAGGTTCGTTCCTTCCTTGACGCTTGCAAGTACAACGGCAAGGCTCCCGTTCCCACATCCGACATTATCTACAACCAGGCGATCCTTGACGGTATTGCTAAGTCTTCTGACGCAGGCCGTGAGATCGAGATCGTTATTCCCGAAATCTAATGGTTTTTCCTATGGGGACTCCGAAAGGAGTCCCCTTTTTCATGTTTTCTTTAACTCATTTTTTTCTTCTTTCTCTCATATAATCTTCTCAAAAGAAAGAGAGAAAAAGGAGGAAAATGCAGTGAACGGATTGGCACAAAAAAGTGTGACAGAGCGGGAATTTCCGCAAAAAAATAACGCCTTGAGGCGAGGATTAAGCAGCAAACAGGTGGCAGAGTCCAGAGAAAAGCACGGAGAAAACCTGCTGACAAAAAGAGGAAGAAGAAGCTTTTTTGCCTGTTTTTTATCAAACCTCGGTGACCCTGTGATCCGTGTGCTTTTGGTGGCGCTGGCGGTCAATCTTGCGGTGGCAATAAAGGGTGGAAGTATATACGAGAGCATCGGGATTGCCATTTCCGTCTTTCTCGCAACGCTGATTTCCACCCTCTCCGAGTACGGCGGCGAAGCGGCCTTTGACAGCCTGCAAAGAGAAAGTGACAAGCTCCTTTGCCGTGTGCGCAGGGACGGCAAGACCGTTCAGATACAGTCGCGCGAGGTGGTTGTGGGCGATCTGCTGCTCTTGCGCGCGGGGGACAAGATCCCTGCCGATGCGACGGTAGTTTTCGGGGAAGCGGGAGTAGATCAGTCGGCTATGACGGGAGAGACGAGAGAGGTTCAAAAGCACCCCGAAGCACCTGAACAGAACAAAAGCCATGCTACCGACCCGTCTTGTGCCGACGTGCTTCCCGGGGGCTGTCTTGTGGTGTCGGGTGAGTGTGAGGCAGTGGTCTGCGCCGTGGGCGACAAGACGCTATTGGGCGAAATATCCCGTGAGATCCAAGAGGAAACGCGGGAAAGCCCGCTGAAGTTGAGGCTCACAAAGCTTGCCTCCGTCGTCAGTCGGCTGGGTTATATTGCGGCGGCGGTTATTGCTCTTGCGTCATTGTTTGATGCATTCGTGATCGACAGCGGATTTCACCGCGCACTTGTTTTGATGAAGCTCAGCGACGTGGGCTTCGTTTTTCGAGAGCTTTTGTCCGCGTTTATGCTTGGGCTGACGGTGGTGGTCATGGCGGTGCCCGAGGGATTACCTATGATGATAGCCGTTGTGCTGTCCTCAAACATTCGCCGAATGGTGCGGGATAACGTGCTTGTGCGCAAGCCCGTTGGCATCGAGGCGGCGGGAAGCATGAACATACTTTTTACCGACAAGACGGGCACTCTTACCGAGGGCAAGCCCTCATTTGAAAGATACGTTTCCTGCCACGGCAACGAGATTCCCCGCGGGTCTGAGGAGGAACGACTGCTGGCACTGTCCGCGCACTTAAATACCTCCTACAAGCCGGGAATGGAGGCCGCGGCGGCGGGAGGAGGTACGGACGCGGCACTTTGGGACAGCTTGCCCAACGTAAAAATCGGCGGTCTGACCGTTGTCGAGAAGACGGATTTTGACAGCAAGAAGAAATATTCCGCCGTCTGTCTTTCGGACGGGACGGTACTGGTAAAAGGTGCGGCCGAGGTGCTTTTGCCAAGTGTTCGTTTCGGTATGGTACACGGAAAGGAGACGGGATTTAATTCGGTCAGATTTCAGTCGGTGCTGGACGGATATTGCCTTGAGGGAAGTCGGGTCATTATCATCTGCAAAGGTGAAATAATGCCTCGAAACGGGGATTTCGGGCAACTGACCTTGCTTGGCGCGGCGATACTTTCCGATCGCGTAAGATCGAGCGCCCCCAAGTCAGTACGTGCTCTGCGGGAGGCCGGGATACACGTTGTCATGATAACGGGTGACAGCCCCGAGACTGCCCGAAAAATTGCACAGCAGAGCGGAATTCTCGGTGACGGAGTTGACATCTGCATAAGCGGAGGAGAGCTTGCCCGAATGAGCGACGTGCGCCTTCGTAGTCTTTTGCCTCGAATAGGAGTTGTGGCAAGGTCGCTTCCCACAGACAAGAGCCGTCTGGTGCGTATTGCCCAGGAGGCGGAAATGGTGGTTGGCATGACTGGTGACGGCATCAACGACGCCCCTGCGCTTCGCCGCGCCGACATCGGCTTTGCCATGGGAGGCGGTACGGCGGTGGCAAAGGAGGCGGGGGATATAATCATTCTCGACAATGATCTGTCTTCTATTGCCAAGGCGGTGCTTTACGGTCGCACGATCTTCAAGAGCATACGGAAATTCATAGTCCTCCAGCTTACCATGAATATGTGTGCCGTGGGTATATCAATGCTCGGTCCGTTTATAGGCGTGGACGCGCCTGTGACGGTGGTGCAAATGCTTTGGATAAATATTATTATGGATACTCTGGGCGGTCTTGCCTTTGCGGGAGAGCCTGCGCTCCCCGAATATATGAAGGAAAAACCAAAAAGGCGCGACGAGCCGATCCTCAACGGCTACATGATAAACCAGATACTCCTGCTTGGTCTTTTCACCGTCGGGCTCTGCACCGCGTTCCTCAAATCGGATGTTTTTACTTCGGCTTATCGGTATAGCCACGATTCGATCTACCATTTGACGGGCTTTTTCGCTATGTTTATTTTCGCAGGAGTGCTGAACTGCTTCAATGCTCGGGTCGACAGTCTGAACTTTTTCAGAGGACTCTCAAAAAACAAGATATTCACCTTTATCATGGCGGCGGTGGCGGCGGTGCAGATAGGATTCGTGTATCTGGGCGGGTCGATTTTGCGCACCGCGCCTCTTGAGGGAAAAGAGCTTCTGACGGCATTTCTTTGTGCTCTCCTGGTGTTTCCTGCGGAGCTTTTGCGAAAGCTTGTGTGGCGTATTTTCCGCGGACGCGGGCGCGGGTATTGACTTTTGCGGTCGGGTGTGATAAAATTTACTCAACAAAAAGAAAGCGAGGTTTGAATTATGCCTTATATCAACACGACCACCACGAAGAAGCTGGACAAGAAAGTAAGAGACGAAATAAAGACGGAGCTTGGGCAGATAATCGCCGAGATCCCCGGAAAGAGTGAAAATTGGCTTATGGTGGGCTTCTCGGAGGGCGTTCCAATGTATTTCAGGGGAGACGACAGCGCCGACAGCGCTTACGTTGAGGTGAGCATTCTCGGTCGCGCTGATGCGGACGCCTACGAACGCATGACCGCGAGAATTTGCGACCTTTTTGAAAAGAAACTGGGCATTTCCCCCGACAGAGTTTATGTAAAATACGAGGAAGCGGAGCACTGGGGTTGGAATGGAGCGAACTTTTAAGTGAGCGGTAATTTTTCTGCCGAAAGCATTAAAAAATACCTGCCCGAGGACTTCGATCGCTTGATTTTTCTCGACGAGGTCGATTCAACAAACGAGTTTTGCAAGAGAGAAGCCCTGCCTGACGGAACTTTCGTTGTTGCAGGCAAGCAAAATGGCGGAAAAGGGCGTATGGGTAGAAGATTTGAGTCAAAAAAAGGCGGAGTTTTTCTTTCCTATCGTTTTTTCCCGAGGGCTTCCGTCGACCGCTTTTCCTGTATCACGGGCATGGCGGCGGTGGCGGTAACGCGAGCTATTGCAGACGTTGTCGGTGAGGTATGCTCTGTAAAATGGGTGAACGATATTCTGCTTGAAGGAAAGAAGATCGGCGGGATTCTGTGCGAGACCGGGTTTTGCGGAAACGCACCTGCGGTCATTTTGGGTATCGGAATCAACTCAAATAATCCTGCACGGGATTTTGCCTGGGATGATGAAAAAAAGGCAGGCTCGATCTTGACTGAAACGGGGAAGATCGTTGACCTTTCCCACCTTGCAGCGGCGCTTGTTTTGCAACTTGACATTTTGCGGAGTGACTTTGAAGAAGGCAATATTGCGCCTTATCTTGAAGAATACCGCCGACTCTGCACTACGCTCGGACGGGAAGTGACCCTGTTATGGCGCGGCGGAAATAGCGAATTTTCCCAATCGGGCGAGCGCACAGTCGGGGTTGCTATGGATATCAGCGATACGTTTGGACTTGTTGTGAAGTATTCGGACGGGGCGTGTGAAGAATTGCATTCCGGAGAGGTTTCCGTGCGCGGCGAGAACGGAGAATATCATTAAAAAATGACGGTCTTTTGACCGTCATTTTTTAATTTAAAATTTCATAAAGTGCGTCGGACAGGTCGCAGAACTGTGCAGTGGAAAGCTTTTCGCCGCGAATGTCGGAGCGGTGTCCGCACTTTTCGATTGCCTCGTTTATCTGCTCTTTTGAAAGCTCGGGGAAGCCGTTTGTGAGAGCGTTTGAGAGAGTTTTGCGCCTTTGCTCAAAGGCCGCCTTGATGGTTCGGAACATGAGTGCTTTGTCCTTGGGGTGGTAAGGACAGGTCTTGTGGAGGGTTATGCGAACCACAGCGGAATTAACCTTGGGCGCAGGGACAAAGCGGTCGGCAGGAACGGAAAAGAGCTTTTCTGTGGTGCCGTAGTAGCCAAGAACAGCGGTGATGGCACCGTAATCCGACTTGCCCGCTACAGCGCAAAGCCTGTCCGCAACCTCCTCCTGCACCATAACTGTCACCGTCTCAAATGGTAGACGGGATTCCAGGATCTTCATGAGAATTGGCGTTGTGATGTAGTAGGGCAGGTTGGCGCAGACCGACACCTTGCCCGACGCAAAATAGGGCGCGAGAAGCTCTGCAAGATCGGTCTTCATCACGTCCTGATTGAGCACCTCCACGTTGTCAAATTCACCCAGAGTGTAATTCAATATCGGCATGAGCGTGTCGTCGATCTCAAGGGCAATGACCTTTTTAAAACGCAACGCCAGCTCGTATGTGAGGACGCCGATGCCGGGTCCGACCTCAAGGATAACGCTGTCCGCGTTGTAGCAGCAGTTGTCAGCGATCTCCTCCACCACGCTTCGGTCGGTGAGGAAATTCTGTCCGTATTCCTTTTTCAGCCGCACCTTGAAGGCGGCGAGAATGTTTTTTATTGTTTTTAAGTCGCAAAGATTCATATAATAAGTTGCTCCCAAATGTTTTACAGAAATATTTTAGCATATTTTTTAAAGAAAATCAAGATTTCTTCAATTTTTCTCTTGATTTTTGCGCGGATGTGTGGTAAAATAACAAAGTCGCTAGTGTAGCACAGTCGGTAGTGCAGCTGATTCGTAATCAGCAGGTCGTGTGTTCGAGTCACATCACTAGCTCCAAATAAAAAAGGTCGGGATTCATTCCCGACCTTTTTTATTCGTAGCCAGCGCGACTCGAACACCTCTAATTCGCATTGCGAATTAGAGGTGTTTGAGTTGGGCGAGACTTGATTGGACTTTGGCGCAAACAGTGGGCGGGTCTTATTTCTTCACCGACCCGCCCACCTTTAATTTGCTTTGCAAATTAAAACGATTTGTGCTGTGAGGACTATGGATTTTGTCGAGGCATTGTCACAAATCTGTGTTCAGAGTCACATCACGCGATTCTATCGGATTTGCTTGTTTGCGGCGATTATTTGTCCATCAAAAGCGGAGGAAAATCCGTTACCCTCGTCTATTCGACAAATTGTAGTTTATCAGACAATAACTGTCCTACTCTCTAAAAAAACTTGATATTACTAGGGTTTTCGTCGATTACAAACTCAACTGTTATGTATTTTCCCTTGTTTTTGCCCTTATGAGCGAAAATAAGGGAAACTTTTTATATTCATCCGCCAACTACCTTATCGAGCAGTCTTGCGGAAGTACGCTTCGCCTCTCTTGTAGAGTGAGCGTAGACATTCATCGTGGTACTGACATCAGAGTGACCTAAAAGCTCCTGCACATCCTTGGGTGCTGCTCCGTTAGAAAGCAGATTGCTCGTGAATGTGTGACGCAGTTGGTGGAAATGAAACCCTTCCAAGCCTTCTACCTTTTTGCTTGCCCGTTTGCACATAACACCGATCGTGCTTGGCGCTTCATACGCGCCGTCCGGTCTAAGGCACACAAAGGATATTTCCTTGTATCCCTCGGGAACCTTCTCATTTCTCGGAAGCGTATAGACCTCATAGTATGTACGGTCTTTTTCTTTAACCTCAATATAGTAGTTAAGGCAGAATATGCTGTTGCAGATGTGTTGTTGCTGTCACCGTGCAGTTGAGCTTCCCCTGGTGCGTCAGGGTTGCAGGATCTTCATCTTGTGATGCTGCCGTGTTCTCAGAGGATTCGTGACACTATCCGTAACCTATGTTATCGGATCTTCTGTGCCACCCTCTGTCTGTTCTTAAAGCCATCGAACAGAAAATTTCCTTGCTTAGAGAGTTTTAACTTTGAAACACCCCTTCGTAAATGAAATATATTTTGACTCCGAAACAGGACACCTTGCCTGCCCGAAGAACAAAACCGAAGGTATAGAGATGCCACTCTCTACTTAAGTAATATGCGTTTTTGGTCAAAAAGTCAAGGGGTGCACACCAACTTTTTTGCCTTAAATTGGAAACATTTTATGACGAAATTGCACGTATGATATTGCTTCCAGACATAACGTGTTATATCGTGTTACGAAAAATTTTGAGAAATTCATAAAAATTTGGGCGATGACGCATGCACCGTCATCGCCCTCGATTGTTTACTGGATTACTTTGTTGCTCTACGCTTTTTCTGCTCAATACAGAGTACTGTAATACTTGCTGCGCTAACGATCAGCAGGATCCACCACAGCCAAAGATTGCTATTATCTCCGGTTTGAGGATTATCAGAGACAGCATTCTTGGTGTATACAGCATTTACAGTGGCGTTGTCAGTTGCCTTTTCGATCGTGGTATCCCAAGTAACAGTATAGCCATCCTTCGCAGGAGCCTCAGGCATTGTAACTGCCTCGCCGTGCTTGTAGGTCAAGGTCTTGTAAACGCCGTTTTCGTCCATAAAGGTGATGGTGTATTCGTTAATAGTATACACTGCATTGATCTCGGTGTCGGCGGTGATGTTTTTGCCGTCTTTATCCCAGACAGGTGCAGTCTTGGTGTAGCCTTCCTTTTCGGGAATAGCGGGAGCGGCTGCATCCTTGCCATGCTCGACCTCCACAGTGCCAACCACATTGCCATCTGCCTTGTAGGTCACGGTGTACTTGTTGATGGTATAAACTGCGTTGATCTCGGTGTCGGCAGTAATATTGGTGCCGTCCTTATCCCAAACAGGTGCAGTTTGCGTATAGCCTTCCTTTTCCGGAATGGTCGGAGCCGTTGCATCCTTTCCGTGTCCAACAGTCTGTGTGCTGACGGTATTGCCATCGACCTTATAAGTTACGGTATAATTCTTGAAAACCGTAATCTTATATTCCGTAGCATTTCCGGCCTTATCCGTAGCGGTAACAATGTGCTCGGCGTTATCGGCAACGATGGTATATTCGTTATCCGCGTTCATTTCGTCAGTCACGTCAACTCCGTCAACCTTGAGGACATCCAGATAATCGTCCAACGCTTTGAAGCACTGGTCCCCGTAATAAGATCCGTTATTTTCAATGCCAACAAGGACAGGTACAGTCTGATCCAGAACAACACCGTCGGAATTCAGAT